>JAHJIQ010000041.1 GCA_018823285.1 Pseudomonadota bacterium | reverse complement strand
ATAAGGTATGAGGGGGAGAATGTCTGTCGCTGTACCGTGGCATTGCAAACAAACAATAGAATTGTCACCACCTGACTGAAAATATGTAGTGTGACAGTAATTACACTCAATGCCGTTTGATCCGTTGTGTGGCGAATCAAGAAAGTAGGCCTTGCTGTCGACCGATGTTCCCCCCACGGCCAAAAGCATAAGTCCAACGATTAGTGCCAGTCTCTTCATCGTAAATCCCCCTATTCTAATTTATTCTCTTTCCACGCCTGAAGAAGGTGCGAAAATTTAAAACCTGAATCCCCTATATATAATGTAAAGAAAATCTAAAAAAAATTTTCTTAACCAAGCAACCAACATAAACAACGTAAAAATACGCAATGCCTCAACATGGTTAAGCGCTTGCGTAATACACTGATTTTATTAAAGAATTGTGTTTCAAGCGAAATATTTTCCCCCTTTATTCCACCTAATATCAAAGACAGTATAGCATACTAGCTACAAAAGGGTCAACATCTTTGCCATGAAACAGACAGGTTTTATCTCGTTTTTTTTCTCAATATTTTTAACCGTATACATATTCCCACATCAAGCGATCTATTAAATAAAATGATTAATTTATGCAATAATTACCTCGATACCACTCCAGTTTCTCCTGATAACGTTTGCCAGGAGCAAGCACTGACAAAACAGGTCAATTTTAGCTATATTCTTGCAAAACAACATATTGATAGATGATCTTACCTTTCCTTTCAATATCTACTGGAACCAATGATGAATTTATAGTAAAATATATAGTTGATTTTATTTAATTTTATCAACATTCCGTCCCTGCCTTTATCACAGGCCGTTTAGATTATGGAAAAAGACAGTTTCACCGGACGCTCCATTCTCATGCCGAAACACATTTATCTGGCTATGGTTACTCATTGCTTTAGAAAACTTTCCGGTGAGTATCTGGAAAACGAAATCCGTGAAGCAAAAGCCTTCGGCCTGATCGGGGGGATCAGAAACGACCGGGGATATGAGATTAGAGCCTGTCTGCCCCTTTTGAAAAATGTCCGTACAGACAGCGATCAGTGTGATTTTATGGACGGCATTATGGCAGAACATGCCATTCCGTCTGAGACCCCACTTGAAAAGAGAGGCTGGGTCGCCGACCCTGGGGAGTTAATGAGTTGCACCCGCAAACTGCGGGAACTTGATTGCATTCTGCTCGGCACCTACCATATGCACCGGGTTGCCTGGGAACACGATAAAACGAGAGACACTCCGACAAAGCTCGACACCATTCTCGGTAAAGGCAGCAGGCTTCTGATGTTCATCATTTCGATGGTTGACCCTGAGCGCCCGATTTTAAGGGCTTTTTCAGAAGGTGATATTCGTGAAGAGATCCCCATTCAAATCATCTCCTGAAACAACATTGACCGCTTGAACCTGTGAACCATCTTAAATCAGACATAACCGTGCTGCATTCTGCAAAACAATTCATTCAGGCCGTTCTTATTTCCTCGATGTGGCGAATTCCAGCAACAAACCGGCACCTCAACCGGAGACACTTCCTGCTACTCATTCTTGTGCTGATTTTCTCAGAAAACACCTCCGTTGTCTGCGCCGGAACCGTTGAGGGGGTTATCCTCTCAAGGCGCGGCCCGGTTATCGGTAGCACATTAAAAGCTTATCGCGACTACGATTCACTAACCGCCGGGAGTGGTGCAATTGAAGCCGAGAAAGGTGAAAAAGAAGGGCAGTACAAACTCAATCTCCCACCGGGACGTTACTATCTCTTTGCCGAAGGTGTTGAAAACGGCAGAAAGCTTTACTCCTATCACGGCATCAATCCGATCACGGTCACCGACGGGTACCTCTGGCTGCCCTTTTTCATGGTTGAAGCTCACGATCCGGTCTGCCGTACTGCCGATGGTCAGGGAGTTGAGGGTCGTATCACCTTTAAGGGGGAGCCTCTTGATCGTGGTGTAGTCACCATCTATCGTCAGCAGGACGGCAAATTCCGCGGCATGGGTCTATTAACAAATACCGTGGATGGGAAGCACGGGTTCCGATTCGACCTTGAACCAGGCAGTTATGTCCTGATAGCCAGAAAAAAACAGAATGACCGGGGGATCGGCCCGGTGATGCAGGGCGACCTTTTCTGCTACCCTTCAGCAAATCCGTTAGAGGTTTTACCGGATCAATACTGTAAAGTTGAGGTGGAGTGTTATCCGCGTGACGACCTGCATGCTTTTCTTGATGAAGATGCAATCAATCCTCAAGGCCGCCGACACGACACCAGACGTGAAGCCTCACTCAAAGATATAGAGCCGGAAGGGATTCTGATTCCGTCTACAGGAAATCCGGCCACACTTTTCGGAACAGTTCAAGATGCGGACGGCTCCGTGGGGTCCGACCTGGTCGTCACCGCCTATCCCGCCAACGGGCTTGATCTATTCCAGATGCACATTTTGCGGCTGATCTCACACTATATGTCACGGACCGACAAGGACGGCAAATTCCAAATTGAGATTGATACCGGCGGCACCTACTATCTCGTCGCCCGAGAAAAAGTAGGCGAGGCACCGGGAAGGCTCGAAAAATACGGACTGTACGAAGGGAACCAGAATCACAGCATCACAGTAAATCCCGGAGAAACAAAAAGCGGAATAAAGATCACGGTAAAACCGATCATGCCCTATTCCGGTCTTGCGAAAAGGCTGAAGGATTTGTGATGTTTGGAAAGCGCAAAATTGAGGGGTCAGATCTGAACAGACATAAACTATATTGGCATACCCTGCTTTTTTCCCTGGTGCTCCCAACCATCACAACTCCTCATGCCCTGGCCGGGCCTCTTGAACTCGGCAACCAGGTGATCAGCACCAACACCACCTGGGAAAATGACATTGTTATTGAAGGGGTTGTGGTCGTCGCCAGAGAGGCCATCCTGACCATAAAGCCGGGAACAACCATCAGTTTCCGCAAGGTAGACAGCGACAACGACGGAGTCGGTGACTCGGAAATACGGGTGCTGGGTGGCCTGTTCGCCGAGGGCCTTCCTGATAAGAAGATCGTCTTCAGGTCTGCGGAAAAATCCCCCGGAACCAAGGACTGGTCCTATGTGCTGCTTTTCACCTCCGGCAGTCAAAACCGGATAAGCCACTGTGTCTTCAGCCATGCGCATACCGGCCTGCAGGTGCAATTCTCGACCGCATCTGTTATACACTCAATATTCAAGGACAATCACGAGGGACTTCGTTTCGGCCGTGCGGATCTGTCAATTGAACACAGCCTATTCACCGGAAACGATATAGGAATCAGGTTCACCAGAATGGAAGGTCCTGCCCTGATCAAAAATAACGAGATCACCAGCAACCGGATCGGCATCTTTCTGGTCCCGTCAGGGCAGAACATTACCGATTTCTTTGCCCCTGACCGTAGCGGTGTTCCCTGGAATACCGGCCGCCTGAAAATAGTCGGCAACAATATTTACAAGAACACCGGATACAATCTGAACCTTGGAGAAAAACAATTCTGGGATCTTGACGTAACGGGGAATTACTGGGGTGAAGAATCGTCTGCAGAAATCGGGAAGACAATCTTTGACCGGAAACGTGATGAAAAACTCGGCCAGGCCATATTCACTCCATTTTCCATCAGTAAATTCACCACTACCATGAATACAACAAACCGGGAAAATACAGACTGATGGGCAAGCAGACCACATACGAACCGGCCATGATCTTTGATTACCGAGATCCGCTTGAGGGTTTTGAGGGCTGGCTGGTCATTGACCGTTTTGTACACCGCCTCTGTGCAGGCGGCATGAGGGTGCAGCAAGGTCTTACCCGCGATCATCTTGTGGCCATGGCCCGCAACATGACTAAAAAAATGAAGATTGCCGGTTTACGGGTTGATGGCGCCAAATGCGGGATTGATTACCCCCCGGATTCTCCCGGCAAGGCCGATGCAGTGAAAAGATTTCTGGGGGCCATCGCACCATATATCCGCTCCAACTACTCCATGGGGCCAGACCTGAATATCGATATGGCGGAACTTGAAGTTGCCGCCGCCGCCATCGGGATCCCTTCCGTAAAGATTGCCATTGCCGGCTGCCAGGGATGGACCTCTGAATATTTTCTGGAACGCTCTGAAATCCTCAACCGAAAAATCGACCGCTTCACCCTTGGCCAACTCAGAGCCGGCTACGGAGTTTCTTCAGCTGTTCTCGGGATGCTCGAACACCTCGGCATTGAAGCGAGAGGGGCAACCGTTGCCATTCAGGGGTTCGGCAATCTTGCCAAGGCGGCAATTTACGGACTGAATGAAGCCGGTGTGGTCATCCGGGCAATTTCCGACCAGAACCGCTGCCTCACCGCCTTGACGGATAAAGGGCTGAATGCTGCTGAACTCCTGGCTCATAGGGGCACCCTGCTGCCGGATCCAACCGATCCCACCTCGACCAGAGTGTCGGATCGTAACGACATAACCGGTTGCACCTGTGATATCCTTGTTCCTGCCGCCATAGAAAATACGGTAACCGCCGAAGTCGCCAGCAAGCTCAAGGTCAATGCGGTTGTTCCCGGCGCCAATCTTGCGATTACCGAGATCGGCGCCCATGTTCTTTATGAGAACGCGGTCCCTGCCCTGCCCGATTTTGTGGCCGGTTCCGGCGGCTCCCTGTCCATGGAGGGTCTGTACGGCCCTGACGAACACCCGAAACCGCAAGACGTCCTGGACCATGTCAAACTGAGAATGAAAGAGATGGTGAAGCAGGTTATGGAACGTAGCACAAGCCTTGGTGTGATCCCGGTTGAAGCGGCCCTGGGTATCTGCGACGAAAGAGAGGATCTTCCGGACACCAGACCCTACGGGCGGCTTCACTAACATTTCGGGATCACATCGAGGAACAACATGCCATCACATCCTTTTGATTACCAGATCCAGACCAACCTGTACTCCACCCAGGAAATGGTTTCACTCTTTTCGGAAAGGATCCGGTTCGAGCGTTGGCTGGAAATTGAAAGGGCCCTCGCCAGGGTGCAGGGACGACTCGGGATCATTCCTGCCCCTGCAGCCGAATCAATTGACGCGACAGCCCGCATGGACTCTATCGATGTCAATGTCCTGCGTGAGGAATATGGCAAAAGCAGGAACTCGCTCATTCCCCTGATCAAGGCCCTGCGGCAAGCCTGCCCGACCGAACACGGCGAATTCGTGCATTACGGAGCCACCACCCAGGACATTCTTGACACCTCGCAGGTTCTGGAAATCCGCGATGTCTTCAGGATCCTCTACCGTGATTTACGAGCACTAGAATCGGCGCTGACCACACTCACCATAAAACACCGCGCAACACCGATGATCGGCCGCAGTCACGGACAACAAGCACTGCCGATCACCTTCGGCCTGAAAACCGCCTCCTGGCTCGCCGAAATCAGACGCCATCTCGAACGGAGCAAAAACATCTATCCCAGGATTATGACCGGTCAGTTGAGCGGCGCTGTCGGAACCATGGCCGCCCTCGGCCCTAACGGTCGGGAGGTAAGCCGCCTTACCCTTGCCGAACTCGGACTGCACAGCCCGACCATCGGCTGGCACACCGCTCGGGACAATATTGCCGAAGCAGCTTCTTTCATGGCTATGGTTGCCAGTTCCTGCGAACGGATAGCCGGAGAAGTGTTCGCCCTTGCAAAAACCGAAACCGGCGAGCTGAACGAACCAGCCCTTGGCACCGCTGCATCGAGCAGCACCATGCCCCATAAAAGAAATCCGGTTCTCTGCCAGAGAATATCGGTCATGGCCCGGCATATCAGAGCGCTGAACCTGACGGTGACCGAAGCGATGGTCCACGAACATGAGCGGGACACCAGGGCCCTCTGGTCTGAATGGCTTGCAGTCCCTCAGATCTCTATTTACACTGGAACCACCCTTCATTATATTAATCAGGTCATCTCAGGACTTGAAGTCGACACTGAACGGATGGCGGCAAACCTGAAGCTCCATGGCGATGTGATCATGTCCGAGTGGCTGCTGTTCAGACTGGGAGAATCCATGGGTAAAGCCACCGCCCATGAAGCGGTGCGGAGACTGACCGGCCTCGCCCGTTCGTCCGGGTCAACCCTGAAGGCCTGCATCGAAGCAGACAAGGAAATATCGCAGCTGTTAAACCACGAAGATCTTGCCCGCCTGGATCATCCTGAAACATATACCGGAGAGGCGGCGGCCATGATTGACGAGCTACTTCTGGAAGTTGAACGCTTGCGGCAGAAAGACCCGCGGGAACTCTAATGGACTCTTTTCAGACCCCAAGAAGCCATATTACCGATTCACGGTTTTACGGGAACGGCTATACTACCAACGAAGCCGGAATGGTGTTCTGCGACCTGCGGAGGATGCAGCGCTGGCTTGATGTGGAATCTGCTCTGGTTCAGAGTCAGGCCGCACTCAAGATCATTCCCGACGAGGCGGCACGCAAACTTGTCGAAACCGCTCGCCTTGAACTTTTTGATATCGAAGAGATCAGAAAAGATATCATCGAAACCGGGCACTCACTGATCCCACTCCTGAACTCCTGGCAGAGGGCCGCTGGACCGGATGCCGCACGGTACATTCACTTCGGCGCCACCACCCAGGACATTCAGGATACCGCCCAATCCCTGGAACTCCGCGACATCGTAGCCATTATCGATGCTGATCTGCGGGATATTCTCCAGGAACTCTGCAATCTGGCCGAGAAACACCGAGACCTGGTGACTATCGGACGCACCCACTGCCAGCCGGCCCTGCCCACCACCCTCGGGCTGAAATTCGCGGTCTGGCTGGACGAGATGCTGAGAAACTGCCGGAGGCTTGACGAATGCCGGAGCCGGCTCCTGGTCAGTCAGTTGTTCGGCGGAGTGGGAACCATGGCCGCCTTTGCAGGACGCGGACAGGAGTTGATTGAAGAGTTTTCCCGCCGACTCGGCCTGGACACTCCCCTGACCGCCTGGCATTCCGCCAGGGACCGGATAGCCGAATTCACATCCTGCATGGCCCTTCTGACCGGCACCATGGCCAAGATCGCCAACGAAATCTGCCAGTTGTCCCGCAACGAAACCGGAGAACTTGAAGAGCCTTTTCATATGGGTAAAATCGGCAGCACAACCATGCCCCATAAAAGAAACCCTGAACTCTGCGAACAGGTCGTGGTGCTGGCGCGACTGGTCAAATCTTCGGCACTGCTCGGTTTTGAAGGACTGATCAATGAACATGAGCGGGATTACCGGGCCGTCAGAATGGAATGGGCCGGCCTGGTCGATGCCTGTTCCTACACCTGTGGTTCGTTACACCTGATGAAAACCATTCTCCGGGGGCTGATCATTCATCCGGAAAGAATACGCCAAAACCTAGACTCCTCAGCTTGCCTTGTCTCCACCGAAGCCTTAATGTTCTTAGTCGGAAACAGAATCGGCAAACAGGCGGCCCACCAGCTGATCTATGAACTGTCCATGGCAGCCCACGGCAGCGGCAGACCCCTTGGAGATCTGCTGGCGGAACATCCGATGATCACTGACAATTTTGACCCGGAAACGGTCAGGGAAACCATAGACCCGAGCCGACATATCGGTGAAGCCTCCTTCCTCACCGACCGAATTGTGAATGTGGCGAAAGTATTTTTTGCCCAACGTTTGCAACGGAATAAACCGATCAGCTGCCCGTTTTCCCGTTCCGGTACATGCTGCACAGTGCAGAAACCAAAGACGAATTTATAAAGCTTAAGGCGAGCAGCTCGTCTGCTCATTCGAAACTTATACCCGAAGGGTGCAAATACGCTTTATACTTGACTCGGAAACTGGTAAATTACCCGTTTCCTAAATCGACCGGATATCCGGCCCGACAGTTAAAATGCTTCCGTGTGACTGTGTGATATGGAAGAAACAGCAACAATCTCCCCGTGACCTGCTGCGAGGAATGCGTTCACTGTTCATGTACAAAAAAGAGGTAACAAAATGCTTCACGGATTTATCAGAACGATTATCGCGACCATTCTCCTGACTGTTGTTTTTTCCGGTGCCAGCCAGGCCTGTGTGGGCCGAATTCTTTACATCGGTGCGCTGGAAAACAATGCCGACAAAGTGATGGCGGAAATGCTTGTCACTCTCATCAATGAAAGGACCGGGACCAACGTAAAGGTCCGGTACTTCGACAATCTTGACGGGCTCTACAAGGCGCTAAAAGCCCACGATGAAAATGAGAGAGTCGATATCATCGTTGAGGATACCGCTGACGCGATGAAGATCATGAACCGGGAACGGTTACCGGATCTTGATCAGGAGTATGCCAGCGCCAAGAATCTTTATGAAAAAGAGATGGACATCATCTGGCTGAACCCATTCGGCTTCAGAAATACCAAAAGTGAGAATTCACCGGCGGTAAACGCGCCGATCATCCGGCGGGATGTGCTGACAAATTTCCCTCTCCTGCCAAGAATTCTCAATAAACTGAGCGGCGCGATCAACGACCAGACCTTTGCCGAGATCACCGACAAGGTCAGCTCCGGAGAAAAGCCGAAAAACGTGGCCAAAGACTTTCTCAAAGCCAGAAAGTTCATTTAGGACCCTTCACCTTGATGACCGGGACAACAACAATCCGCAGCGCGGCGATTCTTTTTACCGCTCTTTTTCTATATACGGGAGAAGCCTGCGCCCATGTGGAAAAAGGGCATATGCCTGACAGTGTCGCGGAAGTTGAATACAAGATACTCCTTGAGTTCAAACCTCGTGATTTCGACACCAGAACCAAACTGGCACTGGTCCTGATCCGACAGAGCAAACTGGACGAGGCCGAGCAGGAGCTGCAACGTGCGACAGCCATAGCTCCCGGTGATTCCAGAATCCTCGAAGGATTCACGCTCCTCAAGCTCAAACAGCAGAAAGTGAGTGAAGCCCTTGAATATGCTCAAAAAGCTGTCGCAGCTGCCCCGGATCGTGGAATCCTTTTTCTCCATTACGGCAAGGCCCTCCTTGCAGATGGCCGACCTGAAGAAGCCCTGGCAATGTATCGTACCGGTCTGAAGAAGGTTGGCGGCAACGCAGATGATCACGACCGCCAGCAGCTTGATGAGGCGATAAAATCAATCGAGGCCGGTCAGGACATGCCAGCCGCAAACCAATAGAGAGCACAGGAATATGACCAGAAAAATTTTCACCGTGATCGCGGTGGCCTTCCTTTTGTCATCCTGCACCCCGACCGAAAAATCCGGGGACAAAGATCTGCCCGTCTACAAAATCGGGTACATGATCTGCAACAGCGAAAAGGAAACCCTGGACCGGTTTATCCCATTTTCGAAACATCTCGGCGATCTCCTCGGAGTAAAATTTGAGACCCATGCCATTGATACCATTAATTTCACGCGAGAGGTTGACAAGCTTGATTTCGTCCACACCAATTCCCTGCTCTACATCATCCTGAACCGTTTTCACGGCGTTGAGGTCCTTGCTGCGGAAAAGAAGGGCTCGCTCGGTTTCCGCTCTCAGGGGATTGTCCTGTCCCGCAAGGACAGTGGAGTCAATACTATTGCCGACCTTAAGGGAAAAACCATGATCTTCGGGCCGATGCTTGCGCCGACCGGATTCATGAGCCAGGTTGATCTGATGCAGAAAAACGGCATTGACCCGGAACAGGACCTTGCGTTCTATACAATCCCCGGTGGATCTTTCAAACATGAGAAAGTCATCTACGGAGTGATGTTCGGCAAATTTGACGCGGGCTCGATCCCCCTTGACGATCTTGAGATCATGGCCGAAGATAACCGAATCGACACTGAAGACTTCCAGATCATCGGCCGCAGTGAGCCGATTCCATACTGCAACTTCGGGGTAACCCAGAAGATTGATGAAAAGCTGGCGAAAAGATTCAAGGACGCCGTCCTCTCCATAAAACCGCAAGATACCGTGGAAATTGACGGGCAGGTCATCCGTGTCCTGGAAAGGGCTCTGGTCGACGGTTATGTGGAGATTCGCAATGAAGATTTCGACATTGTCCGGGAGATGGCAAAAAGAACCAACATGCCTCCTTACCAGAAATATTGAGCTGTCACAAAAATCGAGGAGTTTAGGGTTAAAACCGCTTCGGAAACCCTGCGACTTTATTTCCTGAGCCGGAGTTGAAATAGCAGACCGACAGGCTTATCTGCCAGTCCGGAGAAATTCCTCGCTGCGCAGCCGCATTTAATGTCACCGGCAGATCACCGTTGCATCCTGCAGGAACTTCAGTTTTGTCGACCCGACTCCCCTGACTTCAAGAAGATCCGCATAAGAGTTGAAACCACCGACCCATTCGCGCCTGGCAACGATCCTTGCCGCGAGTTTGGGTCCGATTCCCCTGATAAAAGAAAGCGTATCCCGATCAGCCTGATTCAGGTCAAAAGGCTCCAGCCCGAGAATCGCCGCCCGAGGACTGATGCAGGGAGATGAGGCGACTTCGCGGGCAGCAAAATCCACTGCATAGAACATCCTGTCCAATTGGCCATTAGAAAGGCGTATGGGAGTAAAATCGGCAAAGACAGACTTGTTATTGCTTACCAGCGCTGCATCCCCGGCACCGGGGATTTTAACAACCACAATCAACAGAGCCGACAGAACCAGAATTAGAAAGCGGCATCGATCATTCACGCTCTTACACCCTTCGGGTATAAGTTTCGTATGAGCAGACGAGCTGCTCAACTCAGCTTTATCCATCTCGACACCATAAAAAAAAACCGGCCTCTGGCCGGTTTTTTATGCTTTCATTCTCAGCCATTATGCAATGGAGGTTACGAAACCTGATCCTTCATCAACTTATAGGTGATGCTGTCGACCAGAGCCTGCCAACTGGCTTCGATGATATCATGGGAAACACCAACCGTCCCCCATTGAGACACGGAATCACTGGACTCGATAAGCACCCGCACCCTGGCGCCGGTTCCATGATCACTGGCCAGCACCCGGACCTTGTAATCGGTAAGCATCACGTCCGAAAGAGACGGATAAAAGCTTCTTAATGCCTTCCTGAGCGCATTATCCAGTGCATTGACCGGCCCCTCACCCAGAGCAGCGGCGTGGACCATTTCACCTTTCACCTCGATCCGGATGGTGGCCTCATCCTGGGGAAGGGTGTTGATATCACGTTTTGAACAGATGACCCGAAATCCATGCAGATCAAAGTAGTTTTTGCAGGTACCGAGCGCTTTGCGCATCAGAATTTCAAAAGAAGCTTCAGCGCCCTCGTACTGATATCCCTGGCGCTCAAGATCCTTGAGCTGGCTCAGGATCGCGGTCACCCGCGGATCATTGGTTTCGAGATCAATCCCGAATTTGGCCGCCTTATGGAGAACATTGCTGCGCCCTGACTGATCGGAAATCAGAATCCGCCTGATGTTTCCGACTTTTTCGGGTTCAATATGCTCATAGGTCATCGGGTTTTTCTTGACTGCACTGACATGAATCCCGCCCTTGTGGGCAAATGCCGCACGGCCGACATAGGGCTGGTATTTATTATGGGGCAGATTGGCAAGCTCAGTGACAAATCTCGAAGTTTCCGTAAGCTCCCTTAAATTTTCCGCAGCCTTGAAGCTGCAACCCATTTTCAGGGCGAGGGCCGGTATAATCGAGGTAAGATTGGCGTTGCCGCATCTCTCCCCGACTCCGTTTATGGTACCCTGCACATGTGTTGCCCCGAGAGATACCGCCATCAGAGAGTTGGCCACCGCCGATTCGCCGTCGTTATGGGAATGAATGCCGAGTTCAACTTTACGCCCGGACGCGCTGAAATGCTCCCTGACCTCGGTAATGATCCTGCTGATCTCCATGGGCAAAGTCCCTCCGTTGGTATCACAGAGAACGATGCAGTCGGCACCTGCCCCAACCGCGCGGTCGATTGTGGCGAGAGCGTACTCTTTGTCTCCCTTGAATCCGTCAAAAAAGTGCTCCGCATCATAAAAGAGATGCTTGACCTTCGGACGCAGGTACTGCAGGGAATCGGAAATGATGGTCAGATTGTCTTCCAGCTTGATCTGCAGAGCATCAAAGACATGAATATCCCAGGTTTTGCCGAAAATCGTGATCCCGGGTGTCCCTGCCTCCAGGAGGGCCTGGAGATTCGGGTCCTGCTCCGGGCGATTCTTGAAATTCCTGGTGCTGCCGAAAGCAGTGAGTCTGGTGTGTTTCAGAGGATGGTTCTTGATCTGCTGGAAATATTCAGTGGTGACGGGGTTTGCTCCCGGCCAGCCGCCCTCGACAAAATCCAGTCCCAGCTGGTCAAGCTTCAGGGTAATCCTGATCTTGTCATCAGTCGAAAGGTTGAAGTTCTCAGCCTGGGTGCCATCCCGCAGGGTGGTATCGTAAATTACCAGTTTATCCATAAAAAGAGACTACTCCTGGACCGGCTGATTTGCCTTGTCAAGCTCGAATGCGTCATGGAGTGCGCGAACCGCGAGTTCAGTATACTTCTCCTCAATCACGCAGGAGATTTTTATTTCCGAGGTGCTGATCATCAGGATATTGACCCCTTCACGGGACAAGACATGAAACATTGTGGTTGCGATACCGGAATGGTTGCGCATCCCGACTCCGACTACGGAGATTTTCGCGATATCCCTGGAACCGGTCACCTTCTCGGCATGGATGTCACCGGCGACACTTTCAACAATCTTCATGGCCCGGTCATAATCGGTCCGGGGGCAGGTGAAGGTCATATCGGTAAGTTCCCCGGCCCGGGTATTCTGGATGATCATATCCACAATAATCCCGGCATCGGAAATGGGAGTGAAGAGTCGGGAAGCGATTCCCGGCGTATCAGGAACCCTTGAAACAGTTATCCTTGCTTCATTCTTGCTGTATGTAACACCGGAAACCAACATCGACTCCATTTTATGATCCTCCTCAACAACCCACGTTCCTTCGGTTTCAGTAAATGTTGACCGGACATGAACCGGCACCTTGAATTTCTTAGCAAGTCCCACAGACCTGATATCGAGAACCTTTGCTCCCAGACTTGCAAGTTCAAGCATCTCTTCATAGCTGATCCGGTCTATCTTTCTGGCCGTACTGCAGACATTTGGGTCGGCGGTATAGACCCCTTCCACATCGGTAAAGATCTCGCATTGATCTGCTTTGAGTGCCGCAGCCAGAGCGACTGCCGTGGTGTCGGAACCGCCACGGCCCAGAGTCGTGATATCATCGTTTTCCGTTACCCCCTGGAACCCGGCAACCACAACAATCTTACCGGAATCAAGGTGTTTCCGAATGAGATCGGAATTGATATTTTTTATTCTGGCCTTG
The DNA here is from genome assembly GCA_018823285.1 of Pseudomonadota bacterium. Classification (NCBI taxonomy): domain Bacteria; kingdom Pseudomonadati; phylum Pseudomonadota; species Pseudomonadota bacterium. The sequence continues at coordinate 19,878 of JAHJIQ010000041.1, read as the reverse complement.
GTATGCATCTTATCAGTAAGAATACCGGCCTGGTCTCCAAGGAGAGAAATGGCTTCATGCCCTTCATTTTTAATCGCCATGGCAAAAAGGGCAACGGTCACCTGCTCACCACTCGAAAGCAGAACATCCATCTCACGGGGATCCGGGATTTTCTGCATCTGGGAGGCAAGATCAACAAAGCGGTTTGTCTCTCCGGCCATTGCCGAGAGAACAACGACCATCTGATTGCCGGCAGACGCCACTTCAAGAACTCTTTTTGCCACATTCCTGATTTTCTCGGGGTTCGCAACCGAAGTGCCGCCAAATTTCTGAACTATCAAAGCCATTTTGATTTCCGTGAAGTATTGTATCAATTGAAGCTCCCCGCGGCAGATAGCGTAGACCTCGAGCCACGGGAATCTCCGTATGGAAGGTTACTTACATCAGATTCGCTCACTCACCCCGCAGCAGATAGCGAACAGCATGAGACTCCGGTAAGTGGAGCTTGCGACACTCCGAGTCTCCTTGCAGTCGCTTCCATGAGCTGCGGGAAATGCGTTTTGTTATGCATGTTCAAGAATATCCGGTAATCACCTGTTGCCCTGAACTTCCTGAACAGCAAACACAAAAGGGTTTTTTTACCAACTTATTGTGAAAATAACTAGATTATTTTCATCAAAATTATTCCATTCCGCATACTTTACCGGACATTCATCCAAGCTCTCTGCTCCCTGCTTTCAGCAAAAAAAACGGATCATGCCGAGAAGCACTCAAATTACAGCAATTCTAAACATATTCTGTTTTTATACACTATGAACTTCTGCATTATCTGTAAATTACAAAAGAGATAATCTTTCAAGATTCAATTTCATCAATTAGAGCACAACATATTGATTTTGCTTGGATAACCAGGCAAAATATATTAATAAACAAACATAATCATGCCGTGATTAGCAGCGTGTCTGGAAAAAAATGATTTACATATACTTTTTTTGCTATAATGATGTTTCGCGCATGATTGATAACTCCACCCGCAGTCAGCGACTATCACATCAAAGACAACCAATGCGAATGAGGATTAAAGCTCCCCGCGACAGATAGCGAACAGCGTTAGACTTCGGTAAGGGGAGCTTGCGACACTCCGAGTCTCCTTGCCGTCGCTTACCTCGAGCTGCTGGAAATACGTTTCTTTATGCATGTTCACGTTTCATTTTCAAGGTTTTGAGATGTTTCATTTTTTCAGACAGAACAGAGAACCCGGTATAAATGCAGGCACTGAAAGCGTTTCTTAAATCAAATCACTTTTTCACCCTTTTGGTTTTCACCTGCCTTGGGATGATGCTATTTTCCGGAATTATCGATTTTCCGAAAGATCAGACTCTCCGCTCTGCCAAGGCTTCAATTTCAACAAAACAACCCCCCCCTCTCATTTTCTCTGAAGCAGATGATTTCACAGGTTTCATTGAAGAAGGCTACAGTGAAATCCGAGGGAAAATTACCAAAGGCGACACCCTTGCCAAGTCATTTTCACGCAATAATGTTCCGCATTTGATCAGAAATCAGATCATCAGGGCCCTGGAATCAAAAATCAGTTTTAACTCCCTGATGCCCGGAGACGAGTATTGCATCATTCTCAATCCCGCCGGTCAAATGGTGCGATGCATATACGAGCGCAATCCCCTTGAGAGTTACACCATCAAACCTTCCGGGAATGGATACACTGCTGAAAAAAATGAAATTCTTATTGAAAGCAGAACGATTAAAATCTCCGGCATTGTCGACACCTCGCTTTTCACCGCTTTTCCTTCCGATATCAAAAATCCACGTCTCGTCTTTTCGTTTGCGGACATCTTTGCGTCCAAGATTGATTTCAACACCGAAACCCGCTCTGGAGACAAATTCAGCCTCATAGTCGAGGAGTACTACAAATTCGATGAATTTATCGGCTACGGGCCAATTCAGGCTGCTCTCTACGAAAGGGCCGACGGTCAGGTTTTCAAGGGATTTCTATACGACAACGGGACTCGAAAATCCTATTTTGACCCTGAAGGAAATGAACTTGGCGCGTCTTTCATCAAATCACCGGTTCAGATCGGCAGGATAACATCACAATTTTCTAACCGCCGATTACACCCTATCCTCGGAGTTATTAAAAAACATCTGGGAGTTGACCTTGCTGCTCCGAAGGGAACCCCGGTCATGGCTTCCGCCGACGGCAAGGTTGAATTTATAGGTACCAATGGAGGTTTCGGAAAGCAGATTGTTCTTTCCCATGGTGGCAACTACCGTACTCATTATGGCCATCTATCCAATTTCAGAGCCGGCTTGAAGGTCGGAAGCAGAGTCAGACAGAAACAGATCATCGGATATGTCGGTTCGACCGGGCTCGCGACAGGTCCACATCTCGATTATCGATTACAACATCAAGGGGTCTATAAAAATCCTTTCGCCGTTAAATTCAGACCAAGGTCAATCCTGCAGGGTGATGAATTTACCCTGCACAGTGAAAACGTCGCTTCATTAACCGAAGCCCTTTACACAGAGAATGCGGTCCCCCTGCTTCATGTTGAAACCATGCTGTTGAACAGCGATCAGGTTTTGTCCCTCCTCTGATAGACGATCTTGCTTGCCGAACCTTTCAATATTGTCCTCGTTGAGCCGGAAATCCCGCAGAACACAGGAAGTATCGCCAGGTTATGCGGGGCTACGGACTCTATTCTCCACCTTGTGCACCCCCTCGGCTTCAAAACAGATGATCGCCACCTGAAAAGAGCAGGGCTCGATTACTGGCAGTACGTCAATATTATTCACTGGGATTCTCTTGATCTTTTTTTTGCCAAGTGTGACCTGAATAAGCTCCATTTTCTCAGCAAAAAAGTTTCCACACCTTATACACAGCACACCTTTTCACCAGGAGATTACCTGGTATTCGGCAAAGAAACCAAAGGATTGCCGGAAGACATTCTCGCTGCCTTTACTGACAGAACCTGCACGATTCCCATGAGCAACAAAAACATTCGGAGCATTAACCTCGCTATGTCCTGTGGAATAGTCCTGTACGAAGCCCTGCGCCAGAATTCCGGTTAAAAATATCCGTAACGCAAAAAAAAAGGAGGGCCATAAAGGCCCTCCTGATCCTGACACCGTTTCAAAGTGAAAACTGCTCAGTAGACTAGCTTCACTTCGACCCGCCTGTTCTGCTGACGCCCGTCATCCGTATCATTGGTAGTGGCAGGACTTGATTCTCCCATTCCAAAAATACTCAGTCGATCAGCTGCAATATTATTTCCGACCAGATAACCGGCAACTGCCCTGGCTCTTCTTTCGGAAAGTTTCAGATTGAAATTATCACTACCAACGTTATCAGTATGCCCATAGATCTCAAGCTTCACCATCTGGTTGTCATTCAGGAATCTCACCCAGCGATCCAGCTCCATATTTGATTCCTGATGCAGGTCTGCCTTGTTGAACTCGAAGAAGATGTTGTTCATCCTGATTGGAACAGGAACGAATTCACCAACCGGTTGATCCGACAATTCCGGCATTTCCACTGCTTCGGCCGGTTCAGGCTCGGCAACTACCGGTTTGGGCACCGGATAAAGAACAATGTCCAGGATGTACTCTTTATAGACGAAATCATCTTTCAGGTTATAGTTTTCGGATTCACCGATATATCCGTCCTTTTCAGCGTAATAACCATAATGACCACCGGAAGGCAGATGGATGACATATTCACCGTTCAAGGGATCACTGCTGGCATAACCAATCTCTTCCTGCGTTTCAAGGTTGCTCCAGCGGATATCAGCCTCAAGACCATCACCGTCAGGATCAGTAACTGTACCAGAAACTGTAATCACAGATGTGGGCTGAACTTTCACCGGCATCCCGATTGCGTAAATATCGCTTCCGCCAAGCCCATCATTGCGGCCACTGATTGCGAAATACGCCAGATCCCCTGGTGTTGAAACCTGATATCCCCAGTCATTGCCGGTAGTGTTGATTTCCTTGCCAAGATTGACCGGGGCACTCCATTCTGTCCAGGAGTGGTCATTCAACCTTGTGGATTTGAATACATCAAGACCACCGATACCCGGATGACCGTCGGAACTGAAATAGAGAGTCTTGCCATCAGGGTGAAGAAATGGCGAATACTCACTGTATGGGGTATTGATCGTCGGGCCAAGATTTACTATCTCAGAAGTCCCGTCATGATTCATAACCTGGACGTAGATATCAGTGTTCCCGCTGTAACCGCCGTGGTAAAAGCTGTTCTTTTTATGAAATTCACCGATTCCGCCCGGGCGTTCTGAAATGAAGAGCATCGCTTTGCCATCTGCGGTGTACATGGCATTGCTTTCAAAATGTTCAGTGTTGACAGGGGCCGGATACTGCTCAACTTCCGACCAGCCATCTGCGGTTTTCTGAATAAAATAGATATCGCCACGTCCCATTGCACCGGGATAATTCCCGTAGATGGCAAGCCGGTTACCATCCGATGAAACTCCCAGAGGGACTTCATGTCCCTTGGTGGATAACGGGGCCCCGAAACGGCCGGCCATGCCCCAACGGCCATCAGAGGTACGAGTGGCAACATAAATCTCTTCTCCACCATTACAAACCCCGCAATCTCTGGCAAAATAGAGTTTTTTCCCGTCGGAAGAAAGGACCGGGCTGTATTCACCTTCTGCAGAGTTTACCCCTAAACCAAGGTTTGACACACGAACACCATCTTCCGGTGCTTCGAGAATTGTAATAATATCATTGATGTCTCTGGAATTCCCCGGAAACAACTCACGATATTTTTTGAAAACGCCAGCGGCCGCCTCCCAGTTTTTGTTATCAATATCACCCTTGGCAATTCTTTGCAGGGCTACAAAAGCCTGGGGCGCCGGGGCATATTTTGCAATGTACTGATCAAGTTCAGCAACGGAAACGGCATCTTTCAGTTCAGCATCAATTGGCTCAAGAACCTCCATCGGCGCACCGGCAACAACCTCCCCTCTTTCAGGAGTTATCCTGATCAACTGGCCACCTTTCTTGATATATCGGGTAACGGTACTTTCGCTGTTGTCTTTATAGCTTCTGGACCCGGAATCACCATGATCAAGATAAGTGGTTACTGAACGATCCACATGCCTGACATACTCGCCACCGGAGCAACCGGCAATGGACAACAGCAAAGCACAGACAGGATATATGATCCAAACAGCTGATTCTGTTTTACTAACCATGTTCCCCTCACTGGACATTTTTTTAATTCGATCAAATACTGTCATCAACAATTTGCATATGTTAAAAAAAACACCAATCACAGATTATAATAGGATCAACATAACAGTGTTACACATGCAAGTAAAGCCTAACCTACGATAAATATTAAGTTTTTTCCATTTTATATATATTTTATTTCACAGGTCAATCCAGGAATTCAATTCTTCTCCTCCGATAATGCCAAATTCCCATTTCGCAGATAACTATCCGTAATGATTTGTATTTATTTAAATCATACTTCTTGGCAATCCAAAATCAACTTCACTTCATTGAATAGTACTGTTTTTCTATTGTTGAAGTACCTACTGCAATAATTTCATTCTGCATATTTCCAAAATACATCAATCAATACACCTGCCGCTGTTCATTCCATGGAGCCACCCATTTGAGTAATATCATTCCCGGGACGGCACAAATTGTACAAAAAATAAAAAATCCTGTATAGCCGAGCCCATCCCATGCCCCGAGCAGGGAGTAATAGATTCCATCATCCTTTCCGACACCTTCAATCAGAAAGCCTGTCGATGCGTTAGCAAATGTTCGCGGCAAAGCAATAAGACTCGAAAACAGCGCAAACTGAGTCGCCGTAAAATTCATGCTGGTCGTTCTTGACATGAAAGCAACCAGAGCGGCCGTCCCGAGACCGACCCCCAGATATTCAAAACCGATCACAAAGCCAAGGATCGTCACATTGGCTCCGCTTTCAGATAGAACCGCAAACCCCAGAATAGATACCATCTGAACCACCCCGAAAAGCCAGAGACTTCTGTTAATCCCGGTTTTATAGATGACCACGCCACCTATAAACGAACCGATGATCATGGCCCAGAAGTTTATCAGCTTGACCATGGTCCCGATGACCGTCATGGAAAAGCCCATGTCGAGATAGAACGGTGTTGAAAGTGCCGTCGCCATATTATCACCGATCTTGTACAGAAAAAGAAATGCGAGAATCAAAACCCCCTGACCTGCGCCACCTTCCCTGCCAAAAAACTCACTGAATGGTTTGACGACCGCCTCACACAATGACCGGGGAGGTGAAACAGATACTGCTATTTCCTTTATAAGCAGGGTTTTGATGATCCCGATGACCATGAATGAACCAATGACCATGAACACCTGTTCCCATAAAAGATGATCAGCCAGAATCAGCCCAAGACCGCCTGGAATAAACACAGCGGCCCGATACCCATTGACATACATTGAATTCCCGAGTCCGAGTTCATTGTCGGGAAGAAGTTCGCGTCGATAAGCATCAAGAACTATATCCTGGCTCGCTGAAAAAAATGCGACGATGAAGGCGAGCATGGCGATGAACAGGATTTTCTGTTGCGGATCAGCAAAGCCGATGGTGGTCATGGTCAGGAGCAAGGCAATCTGGGTGATCAGCATCCAGCCACGTCTTCTCCCCAGAAAGGGCGGAACAAAACGATCCATCAATGGTGACCAGATGAACTTCCAGGTATACGGGATTCCAACCAGTGAAAACAGACCGATGGTTTTTAAATCCACCTGCTCACTTCGCAACCATGCAGGGATCAGATGATAAACAAAAAAAAGCGGCATTCCTGCTGAAATGCCGTTAAAAACACAGATCAACATCCTTCTGCTGAATACTGTCCGTATCAGGCTTCTGCGCTCGCCCCCATCTCCAGGCATTGATTCCCCATTTACTTAATAACGAAAGACTTGATGAAATTAAACGGATTGACACTCTTCGCGATGTGTTCCCGGGAATGCCTTTTGCTTTGCATGTTCACATATCGGTGAAGGAATATCGACAAGTTTCAAAAATTTTGCGATAGCGCTTTTAATTCTCGATGCCTGTCGCGGCGAATCCATACCGGCTATAATGACCATGTCCCTTCCACCATGAGTAAGGGCATGGATCGAATAACCCACCTTTTTTCGCATGCTCGGTACGCCCATGTTGTTTCTGACATAGAGATAAGAAATTTCAGTTGCGGGGATCTTGCTGGTTCCTGGAAAAGGTATCGGCCATTGTTCGATTTCCAGCAACTCATGATCAAGCCGGATTCTGCTGCTGTTCAGCCATGACCCGACCAACATATAGGCAAGCAGAGACGCAGAAATCACATAGACGGTAATCAACACAAAGGTGTTTTCATTCATTACACTGAATGAAAAAAGGAGTCTGATCGAGATATACGCATAACAGCCGCCGGCAATAGCGACGGAGACGGCCTTCAGATCAAACCACTTTCGGTTGATGATCAACCCGTTTTCTGATTCCCTGACAACATGTTTTCCGGAGTATTTTCTATTCATTATCCCGGCCGATTTTTGGCCTGAAAGATCTGTGGGGGGTAAGGCCTGGCTGCGGGCCGGTGCTATCGGGAGAATGACCCGCAGCCAGGAAGGAGACTTGTATCAGGAGCAGGCAGCCTGGAACCTCTGGTCAAGCAGGGAGACCTGCCGGTCATCATTTTCTTTCAGAACCCTGCTCCGCCAGTTTTCTTTTTCCCGCTTGCCAAACTCTACAATTTTTGTTTCTTCCGGAGCGGGGCAGCATAACTCCCGCCGCAAACCGGCGGGAGTTCTCCACACATCCTTGATAATCAGAGGTGACATGCCGTATTCATCTTCACCATTGAAAAGGTCCTTTTTTTCATATCCTTTATACTGCTCACGGGTCACCGGTTTCTGATCTGAAAAATCACTGTCCTCATGGCCGAACTTATGACCAGGACGCTCCCTCAAGTCATTCTTGATGAATGCGAAGCCCCCTTCAGCATCTTCCTTTTGAGCTAACATATCATCCGCCGAAGTGATTGCCCGGTGATGACTTATAGAACTCTCCACAACATTCCGATCAAATGCCGGAACATCTCTCTTTCGTTGATCCCGCGATATTTCCTGAAAGGGTTTTCTGTCAGCAGCTCTTCCGAAAGATCCCGCATTTTGTTGCAGAACAGGTTTCACTTCAGATTTTGTAACTTTTGTGCTGATCTGCACCGGCATCTTTACTTTTTCTTTCAAGTCACCTAATCCGTTGGCGATAACCGTCACACACAGACTGTCGCCAAGTGAATTGTCGGCAACGACCCCCATGAATATTTCACGATCATTGTTGCCGGCTTTTTCCTCAATTATTTTTACAGCCGCCAAAGCCTCCTGCAGCCCCATATTTTCACTGCCCGCAACATTGACCAGAAGGTTTACCGACCCATCGATGTCCGATTTGGCAAGGAGCGGATTATCAAGTGCGTTCATGGCTGCCCGACTGGCCCGGTCTTCACCTCGGGCCTCACCGACACCGATCAGGATATCCCCACAGATTTCTGTCCCCGGCCTTCTGACCACATTGATCAGGTCTGCAAGATCGAGATTTATATACCCATGGAGGTTGATCATTCTGGAAACCGACTTTATCCCATCGACCAGAACACCATCCGCCTTTTTGAAGGCATTGATAATCGAGATATCCTCATTATTCATTACCAACGCCAGCTTTTCATTTTCTATCACCATTAAAGAATCGACCGTTCTGCGGATGGCTGCAAGTCCCGATCTGGCCTTCTCCATTCTTCGCACCCCCTCATAATTCATCGGGGTTGTTACGACAGCAATGGTCATTATTCCCATTTCCCGGCAGATTCTGCCGATCACCGGCGCCGCTCCGGTGCCGGTTCCACCACCCATTCCGGCCGCAATAAAGACAAGTTCAGCACCACTCAGGATATTCTTCAGGGACTCAACATCATCCTCTGCCGACAATCGACCGATCTCACTGTCCCCTCCCGCTCCCCTGCCACAGGTTCTTTTTTTCCCGATCTGGACGGCCTGGCTGCCCCGGCACTTGCTCAAAGCCTGCATATCCGTGTTCACTGAATAGATTTCCAGCCCCTCGACACTTTCCACGGCCAGATTCTCCATGGCATTCTGGCCCATGCCGCCTATTCCCATGGCAACAATCCTGATTCTCGCCTCATTTTCCGATACCGAAAACAACGATTCAGGTCTTGCCGGCATCACTACCTGCTCAACTCTCTCTTCAACACTGTCGATTTCTGTAAACATCACATCACCGTATGGATCTTCTTCAAGACCCTGTTGAACATTCTCGACACAGGATTATCCTTAACCTCTTCCCGACGGTTCAGCCTCTGCTCCATATCAAAAAGCGCGAGCCCCAGGGCCGTTGCATGTTCGGCTCCCGGAGCAGTCCCTTCAAGGGTGTCCACCCCGATGAGTTCATCGGCAATCACCGGGAACGGGAGCATCTTGATCGCAAGCCCTCTGAGCCCTGCAAGCTTTGACCCTCCACCGGTCAACACACCACAAACCGGCATGATATTCGCTGCGCTCCCCAGACCCAAGGCGAACATCGATTCCTCAAGTATTTCTTCGGCCCTGGGCTGCATAACCACCCGACCCAGATCCTTCCGGCGGACAGATTTCCATAGCGATCCATCCGAAGTTGGGCGGGCAATCTGAAACTCACCCTGGTCACAATTTTCTGTTTCGCAATTCCCATATCTGAATTTAATATTTTCAGCCTCATCACGATTCACTTCCAGATGAACGATGGTATCAGCTGTGAAATCCTCTCCGCCGAGCATCAGGGTCGAGGTTGAGAGCAGCCTTCCATCCTTGAACAGCGCCACATCCGTATGACGGCCGCCAATATCAAACATGCAGGCACCCTGATCCATTTCATCTTCGCTCAACACCGCTCGTGAAGTTGCAAGCGGCCGGTAACAGAACTTTCTGATTCTGTATCCGCCAGTCTCTGCCGCCTTCATCACCGACCGCAGGAATGATTGCTTTGCCGCGACAATCATCACATCAACATCTATCCTGGTGCCGCTCAAGCCAACCGGATCCTTCACCTTCTGGCCGTCAACATAATACACCAGGGGAAGGACGTGAATTGATTGCAGTGCCGAAGGCAGAGGAATGGTCCCGGCATTTTCCAGGGCCTTTTTCAGGTCCTGCCGGTTCACCAGCACCCCCTTGTGACCATCTCCGGCCTGATGCAGCGGGATCCCGCCCCTGCCCTGCATTATTCTCACATGCTCACCACCCACCGAGGCCACCAGGGAACCGGAATTCATCTCAGCCATCTCTTCAGCCGCGCCGACACACCTGCCGATCATCGCTCCCAACTCCATGACATCAGTGATTGTATCATCACTATATCCTACGGTCGGACAGCAACCATGCCCCAGAAGCTCAACCTGACCATGCCCGTCGACCCCGGCAATAACTGCCGTGGTGTTTGTCGAGCCAATATCAAGCGAGGTAATGATAATGTGTCTGGTCAACATAGCTTACCGTCCGTCGAAACCGTTAATAAACCGGGAAAGTTCCTGGGTGGAGTCCGTCTCGCCCCGATACCTGTCGGCCGGCCACAATTCAAGCTCCTCGCCCGAACCGACAACCAGCATTTTCTGCCGGGGCTCGTCGTTTTCAAAGGGCAGGAATCGGCGAAGAGTCTGGTTGAGCACTATTCTGTACTGGGTGTCCAGCTTGGCCTTCACACTGTTATTACACAACAATCGGATAAACTGCCGTTTCTGGGAACCGCTGAGATCCTCGGAACTCATGATCGTCTGCTGATATTTCTCCCACACCACCGAGGGCCTGACGATAATGAAACCATTCTCGTGGGGAGTGAAATAAAAGTCACCGTCAAGGATTTCCGGACTATTGTCCTTCCTGAACCCAGCAGGCATCACCATTCTGGACTTCTCGTCCAGAACCGCGCTGTGCGTGCCGATGAATAAGCAACTGCTCAATAGAAAACCTCCACAGAAACTTAAGGAATTTCATCCACTATGAAACCCTTTCAAACCACTATGAGCCCATAATAGTGATTGGCAATGGGAATTGCAACAAAAAAAACAAGCGCCGCATAATTTATTTTTTCCTAGAAAAGCAGCAAGTTACATAGACATCAGACACAAAAGTTTCGTTGGATTCTCGCAATGGGCAACAGTATTATTTTAAGCCGGCCCACCAGTACGACCCACCTTCTGATCCAGTTCGCTCAATTACCAGATCTTGATATCACTGAAATACATCGGGGAAGCAAATCAACGGGTTGGGGAAATCACTGGAAATTGAAACTCCTCGCGGCAATAAGCGACAGCGAGGAACTTTGAGTTACGGCGGGATCCTTACGGCACCTGCACTCACCTCATGTCCTGCTTGGGTAATCGTGTCAAATATTGAATGGTGGTTTGGACGACATCTCTGCGTGCATATTCACTGCCCCAGACATCAAAGCCAAGCTGCCCCCTTCGACAAGAACGGCATTTATCTCTCAAACAGCTCCCGGTCATTCTGGTGTGAGCAGATCCTACTATCGAAGGATTAAGGCTGGTCCGCGCGATCCCTTACTAACGGAGAGAGCTAACTAATCAGCACACAAGCGGTGTTCAACTAATCGCTTTGCATGCTCAATGCTGCAGGGATTTTTGCGGACATAAAGAGGCATCATTTCGTTTGGCAGACTGGAGAGAAGGGAATTTCGAAAAAATCGGGGATCATCCCCGAACTATATCTTACCCGGCGCCATTTCCGACTGAACGACTTTGGAGCGGCTCGGAAACCTGATTTCGGCCCCATCCTGAGATGCCACCTTCCGGCGATAGGTGAAATAAAGACAATTGGCGCAGAACTCTTCCTTTTCTTTTACCGAAACCTGCCTGCCGGTATTGTTCCGGCAATGATTGAAAGTGTCGGCGACCTCCCAGCAGTTTCTAGTCTCTTTCTCGCTGAACATGGGACATCCCGTACGGGTACATCTGAAGAACTCATGACATTTCTGTTCCATAACTCCCCCCGAAGCATGAATATCATATGGATCATTTTCTTTTACCGCATATATAATATATTTTTTTAACAAACGACTGCATTTTTCTCCCTGGACCCAACTCCAGGGGACAGGCATTCGACACCCATCCATGCTGCGACCAGGAATTTGAGACCGGTACTGATTCCCACGACCGGAGAAAACCCCTGTCAGACCAAACGACAAGGCTCCCTCAGCAGGAATGACCCACATCTCGAATCACAAACTGGGTTTCGTAAGGCACGTTCAAACATGATATTTGAACGAAATGCTGACCTTGGTCCGGTAGGTCGCGACCATCTCCCCTTCAATGGTCATATCGAGTTCCTTTACTGTGGCAACCCGCATATCACTGTGGCTCTTCCGGGCCTGGATTATCGCATTTTTGGCTGCATCTTCCCATGACACCTTGCTTGTTCCGACAAACTCCACCATCTGGTATACACTGCCAGGCATGAGCATTCCCTCCACTAAGCTGTTTGAAATTTTGTTGTCAAATCAGGTTCGATATGCAAATTCCTCCGCATCTTAGCATCATCCCGAAATGAAAACCAGCAACATGTCGCAATAAACGGCTGAACCTGAACAACAACACTCTCCTCAGCCAGGAACAGGTCAAGTTCACTCTCTGCCGCCGCCCGTTTCAATGAGAAAAGGACTTACGGATTACGCAAGTCCTTTTCTGAAGACTGCCAACAGAAACAAAACCGCAACAGGATATTATACAAAACCCGCAGCCTGGATTTTATTCCGGTTCCTGACCATCAATGCGTGATACACTCACTTCTGAAACAGCATTCCATCTGGGAACAGCTCTTGTTTCCCGAGCCATAGCAGGCATCATAGCCCTCTTTCATCTGAATGGTTTTGATCAGGTCTGTTTTTTTCATCTTTCCGGGGTTGACTCCCAGAACTTTTGCCTTCTCCTTGACATCCTTCATGTTCATGACGTTCATCTCCTTCAAATAGTAATGTTCAGACATCCCTCAAGACAGTATGAAAAATAAAGGAACCCCAAGTCAAAGTATTTTATTACGGATAAAGTACCCAGGAATGACCACAAGGCAAGGATTTGCGAAAGCAATTGCTCATTCTTCCACCTCCCGGCGTCTCCAAAATTATCTGCATCCACCGGAGTTGGTTCCGACAGGAAAGAATCGCTCACAGTCATCGGCACCTGGCTTGTTACAGCATACCCTTCTCCGCATTTTGATCCTGTTGGCAAAACGTCTCGCTCCTTGCCATCTGCAGAATGGAGGTTATATTTAAGAACAATTCCGATGAAATTTTCTGGTGATCGCAATTGACCGGTACAAATCCATGAGATTCTCGATCTTTACTCGACTGGCAACAAGCTACCTGCTTCTCTTCAGCATGTTCGCCGGGGTGAGCCTTTTTTTCATCAGTCATCTCAACCGGTTTAACCAACTCATGGAATCAATCATCCATGATGACACCGTGATCATGGAAATCTCCGACAAACTCTCGGACCTCCTGCTGGCCGAAAGCCGTTACGATCGCAAATTCGTGGTATTAAAGGATGTCAAATTATACGAAAACTATCTGCAGGCGAAAACAGACTTCACCACCCTGCTCAAAAAGGCCCAGGTAGAAACATTTTCCATCACAAGCAAAGAATCACTGAACGAGATCGAATTAAAACACACAATCTTCAGTCAACTGATCGAGACGGAAAAGTCCCTAATCCTCTCCGCTGAACCCTATCCGACTGAATATTATGAGGATGAAAAGAAAAAAACCGCCAATGCACTGATCAGCAGACTCGCTCAAATCAGAAACGAAAGCGAGTCCGGTGTTTTTCGTAAAATCAATAATCTGCGCGAAGAAAGTATCAATGTCAGCACGATTGCAGTTATAATTACGACAATCTCTCTGCTGACCGGGCTACTGATCGCGGTGATCATTACCAGAAGCATCATCACTCCTCTGAACATTATGAAGGCAAAAACCAAAGAGATCTCCATGGGGAATTTTGCCGGGGATCTTCATATCACTTCCCCGCCGGCAATTCACGAGCTGGCGGTCTCAATCAACGACATGTGTCATAAGCTGCAGGCGATCGACACAATCAAGTCGGATTTCTTTTCCCACATGTCTCATGAACTCAGGACACCGCTCACTTCCATTCAGCAGGGGACACATCTTCTTATTGAAGGTCATGGCGCAAAATCGCCGGAACGGCAACAGAAAATCCTTGGCATCATCGCCCATGAAAGCGAACGCCTGATCCAGATGGTCAACGCTCTCCTTGACCTTGCAAAAATGGAAGCCGGAATGCTGGATTACAATTATACAGCGACCGACATGGCGGCTCTGGTCAAGGAATCCCTGTCGACGCTGATGCCTCTCGCAGAGGCAAAATCAATCACCATTTCCAACACGGTCAGCAATCTTCCCCGGCTGAATGTAGATCAGGAAAGGATAAAACAGGTTTTTCGCAACCTGATCGGCAATGCCCTGAAGTTTACGCCGCAACACGGAGAGATCAAGATCGGCGCCGAGGTTGCTGATGAATATGTACAATTTTCCGTCACCGATACCGGGCCTGGCATTCCCGCCGCTGAACTTGAACGGATCTTCATAAAGTTCCAGCAGGTCATTCCAGCCACCGGAGAAAGTATCAAGGGAACCGGCCTGGGGCTGGCTACCGTCAGGCAAATAATTCTTGCGCATGGAGGAAAAGCGTGGGCTACCAGTCAGGAAGGATCAGGGAGCACTTTTTATATTTCGTTACCGGCATAGTCATCTGCGTCGGTTTGCAGTCATGTATTCCGGCAAAGAAGGTCCGGATAGCAGACACCATGAGCCCCCAAAGGCAACTGGCACACCATAGATATGCGCTGGAAATGGGTTTCTTTGAAACCGTGATCCTCCAGGGAAACAGGATCCTCAAAGAGAGCGAGACAAAATCACCGGCGGATGTAGCCTTGTATGCATTGGGAGAAACCTATGCCCATCACGCATTCAAGGGAAAGGATTACGGGTTGTCCAAATACTATTTCGAGAAACTTGTCCGGAATTTCCCTGATTCTCCTCTGACCTGGGAGGCCAAAACCTATCTCAGTCTTTATGAACATTTCGAGGTACTGAAAAGTGAACCGAAGCCCATTGCAGATGAAGGGCCGAATCCCTTCTCCTGGACCACGGCGACACCTGATGAACAGCGTTTTGAAAAGGCGATAGCTCGCAATATCGACATTCTTGAGCAATCTACCGAAGATTCCCCGACAGCAGCGGCCCTGTACAATCTTGGTCTCGTCTATGCCCATATAGACAACCCGGCAAAAGATTTTGTAAAGTCCCGAGGTTATTTTGAGGAATTGATCCGGAAATTCCCTGAAACCTCCCTGGCGGAAGAGGCCAGGGTGTGGACCGGTCTTTTCCTGATCATCGAGAAAATGCAGCAGATTGACATGGATATCGAACAGCAGAAGAAGCAGTTGAACAGGTAAGTAAAGTACATGGAGCAACAAAAGATACTTGTCGTTGACGATGACCGCAACCTGCTGGAACTGATACAGATCCGGCTTGAGGCCTCCGACTACGCTGTCACCCCAGCCTCGAATGAGGATCTGGCCAGGGAACTGATCCTGGAGAACAGATTCTCCGCCGCGGTGATAGATCTGCAGCTGGTCAATCAGGACGGAATCACCCTGATGGAGGAAATCCACCGGAAACAACCCGACCTGCCGGTGATCATTCTGACGGCACACGGCAGCATTGAAAGTGCGGTCGATGCGATGTCCCGGGGGGCCTTCACGTATCTCACCAAACCTTTTGATTCCCGGGAGTTGCTGCTCCAACTCAAAAGAGCTACTGCACAGAATCAGCTGAATGATGAGATCCACAGGCTGCGGGAGTTTATCGGAGAGAAATACGACTTCAGCAATATCATTGCGAGAAGTGAATCGATGCAGCATGTTCTGGAGCTGGTCATCCGGATCGCCGCGACCGATTCCAATGTCGCGATCTACGGCGCCAGCGGCACCGGCAAGGAACTGATCGCCAAAGCCCTCCATCTTTCCAGCCCTCGCAAAGACCAACCCTTTATGGCTATCAACTGCGCCGCTATCCCGGAGTCATTACTTGAAAGCGAGCTTTTCGGGCATGCAAAAGGTGCCTTCACCGGCGCCGTAAAAAAGAGCCTCGGCCTCTTTGCCCGTGCGGATCACGGCACCCTTTTTCTTGATGAAATCGGCGACATGCCTCTCTCACTCCAGGCCAAACTTTTGCGAGTTCTGCAGGAACGGACGATCCAGCCTCTCGGCAGTGAAGAAACCGTGCCTGTTGATGTCAGGGTTATTGTTGCCACCAACAAAAACCTCAAGGAAGAGGTTGAAAAAGGTCGGTTCCGCGAAGATCTCTTTTACCGGATACATGTGATCCCCATTGAGCTCCCCTCTTTAAAAGAAAGAAAAGAGGACATCCCGCTTCTGGCCGGATTTTTCATCAATAAATTTTCACAACGGATGGCAAAAACCGGCCTTTCCCTCACCCCGGCGGCAATGCAGAAACTTATGCTGCATGATTGGCCCGGTAATGTCAGAGAACTGGAAAACACTATAGAATATGCAATGACCATGGCCGACACCGAAAAAATCGGGGAAGAATTCATCCTGCCCGCAGAGAGTGATGGAAATGCTCTGACTCCATTTCAGGACGCTCGCAACAAATTCGAAAAGGAGTATCTCGTGGACCTTCTGAAAACCACCCGCGGCAATGTGAGCAAAGCCGCAACACTTGCCGGAAAATACCGGGCAGACCTGTACAATCTCATGAAAAAACATGGGGTTACCACGGACGAATATAAATGATACCCTGGTGTAGCAAAATCCATACACAACCTGTATCTTCCTGAATCTCCGTCAGAAACCAGCCATCACCTCCCATCCCCCCCACTGCAATGTGTAGTAAAATCCAGTCACTTTTTTCTCCAGCTGCACCCTCATCCCCACCCAGCACAATCAATACAGTCGATAAATCGGCAAGATAGGCAGATTCGCCACTTTATGGCATGACCCTTGCTTTATGAGTGAACAGAAAGTCGGATCCGCGCATCCGACCTGCTGCCCCTCAGCAGAAGTACACTGTCCCGGGGAATCGGGTTTAGCCAAGGCCTGATCTCCGGGACAAATTTTATCCACATTCCGGACATTGAATAATGATCACGATCCCACTGTCTATCACGGAGAAGTCGAGAACCACGGGAAAAGCGGGTGTTGATGCGGAGGGTCAATCAGCTGATTTCCAGGGGAATCTGGCCCTTGATCTTCATAAAACTGCTGCGCATACCAATGCCCGCACAGTAATCCCCACAGCAGTAAGCACCGCAAAACCCCGCAGCGAAGATCCCGCCACCCCTGCCGCCAATGTCGTCGCCTCCATCCTGGCGCCGACCAGAAAGATCAGGATATCGGAAGAGACCGATCCTTATTTTGCAGGAGAAGGGCGGAAGAAGGTTGATTATACCTTTATGCAGGCGGCACCCATTTTAAGGTATTCGCTTCTCACCTTCTTCTGCTGCGTGGTGGTTGTTCTCGGTTTCGGGTGGTTTCTGAAGGACGAGAACTATTTCACCCCCGAATCCGGGATCGGATACAACCTGGGCATCATCGGCGGCATAATGATGTTGATGCTACTCCTTTATCCTCTCAGGAAAAAATTCCCTTTGCAGAAGATTTTCGGGCCGGTCAAGTTATGGTTTAACCTCCATATAGTATTAGGAACCCTTGGACCTGCATTGATCCTGTTTCATGCCAATTTCTCAGGCGGCTCCCTCAACAGTATTGTGGCCCTGTCGATAACTCTCCTGGTTGCGGCGAGTGGATTTTTCCATATGTTCATCTACACGAAAGTACATTACCGGCTGTATGGCAGAAAAGTGTCATTACAGGAACTGCAGGAAAAAACCGAGGCCAACAGAACCAGCATCAAACATATCTTTGATTACGCACCAAAACTGAAACGCAGGCTGCTGGATTTTGAAGAACATGTGCTTGCCCCCCCGCACAGTGTACTGGAGAGCGTTCTTCGCATCATGACCATCGGCATCAAGAGCCGCCTGAATTATTTCATTCTTACCCGCGGTTTAAAGCGGGGACTCAAAGTGGTGGCCAAGAGAGGGGGCTGGCCGGCAAGCGAGCTGAAATGGCAGCACAAATCCAACAAAAAAATCATCAAGGAACATATGCGGGCCATTCTTGAAATAGTTGAGTTTTCATTCTACGAAAGACTTTCCGGCCAATGGTATCTGTTGCACGGGTCATTGTTTTTCATGCTGATTTTCGTCGGAACCCTGCACGTGGTTGCCGTCCATATGTATTGATTCAACGGAAACCCGGTCGATCATGAAATTAAAAGGATTGGATAGAGAGGCAGGCACATTTACCGGGATCATACCACCGGCGGCGGTTATTCTTTCACTGCTTTTCACGATTGCCTGGAATACTTCCGTGGCAAGTGCTGCGGGCCAGTCCGACTTTGAATTTGACCACCTTCTCCTGTCAGGATATGAACTTTCCGGGGCGCACGGCAGAATTAAATGTGAACAATGCCATGTCCGCGGCATTTTCCTGGGAACCCCCAAACGGTGCAACCAGTGTCACAGCCAGGGCAGCGAGGTTTCCGCGTCCACCAAAACGGCAAATCATATCCCGACCACTACCGAATGCGGCGAATGTCATTCGGACTTAAGCTGGAATGGCACCATCCGATTCAGTCACGCGACTGAAGCATCCGGCAGCTGTGTAAAATGCCATGACGGAGTAAAAATTCCCGGCAAGGACGGCGCCCACATCCCCTCCGGCAACAATTGCGAAGATTGTCACGGGGTCAACAACTGGATTGCGGTGCGCTTTGATCACGCCACCACCGGCAGCGGCTGTGCTGACTGCCACAATGGGCTAAGGTTTCCCGGCAAACATGGCGGTCATATCCCCTCCGGCAACACCTGCGAAAACTGCCATACTTCAAATGGCTGGATACCGGCAACATGGGACCACTCATCAGCGGCCGCATGCGCCACCTGCCACAACGGCGGGTCAACCGCGGGGAAAACGCCGGGCCATCCCACCACCACCACAAACTGCGAAGCATGTCATGTGACCCGAGCCTGGAAACCGGTTTCACAGGTGGACCACAATGAAGTCAACGGCGTCTGCGCCGGCTGCCATAACGGCCAGACTGCCGTCGGCAAGGGGCAGACCCACATCCGGAGCAGCGATCACTGCGCAGCGTGTCATGTAACCCGCGCCTGGAATTTTCTATCGAGAGTTGATCACAACGAAATCATCGGCGATTGTGCAAGCTGTCACAACAATGTATACGCACCCGGCAAGGGCAGCGCTCATCTCAACAGCAGCAACAACTGCGACAGCTGTCATAACAGTGTCGCCTGGGTACCGGCGGTAACCGTGGACCATCTGGAAATCACCGGCAGGTGTGCGAGCTGCCACAACGGCCAGTCGATCATCGGCAAACCGCAGACCCATCTCCAGACCGCGAGCGAATGCGATCTATGTCATACCACCAGCGGCTGGATCCCGGCCGGAGTCGACCATTCGGTCATCACCGCCCCCTGCGCTTCCTGCCACAACGGAACCTCGGCCCCGGGCAAGAACAATGGCCATATCGCCAGCAGCAACACATGTGACACCTGCCACACCACCACCGGCTGGATCCCGGCCAATACCGACCATCTGGAGGTCAGCGGCGCCTGCGGGTCGTGTCACAACAACACAACCGCCCCGGGCAAGGGCAGCGCTCATCTCAACAGCAGCAACAACTGT
>JAHJIQ010000040.1 GCA_018823285.1 Pseudomonadota bacterium | reverse complement strand
CGAGTTGCCGACACCAGGGAACTGGTGATTCCCGGCCTGCCCTTCATCGTTCCCTACGCAGAGTATGGCGGCGAGATTATTATATTACGCATCGTTCACACTTCCATGAAATGGCCTGATTCCTTCTAAGTAAGCGGTTTGCGGTTTGGGGTCGGACCAAGGCAAATGATTAATATCACGAAATATTTTCTTCATATGATCCTGTTTTCTCCCCTTATATCGCCATTTTTGTGGTCAAAATGGGGGTTATAAAGCTGAGTTGAACAGCTTGCCTGCTCGTACGAAACTTATACCCGAGGGTGAAAGAAAGGGCGAGATACGAGGAGAGGACGTTCATGTTTTCAATTAGCCGACACTGAACATTTCAATTGCCCGAAAATATGAAAAATCCCGAAGATATCTGTCCCGATTTTCCCGAGTGGCCAGAGAGGTGGCACGGCGTTGAGGAAGACATTCCCTATGGACAGGGTCTGCTGGCGGCGATGCGGCCGTTTGTGCTGCACCTGATTGCCAAGGGGCTGACCAGGAAGACCATCCGGAAGCACATGGACTATCTCTGGCTTCTTGGTGGTGAGATCATCCGGGATGTCGGAATGGATGAGGAATACGACATCCCTCCGGAGGAAAAACTCCGGCAAAGTGTTGATGAGGAAGGCGGACCTTACTGCCGGCACCTTGACTCCGAAAATGACCTGCGAGCCTTTGACGCCACCTGCCGGAAGTTCCATAAATTTCTGAACTCGTGTTTATAAATCGAATATAGGAAAGGGGTCAGGAAAGGGGTCAGATCTCGTTTTGACTCATATTGTTAAAAACATAATTATTACATTTAGTTATGGCTTATTGACAAGATCTTTTCGCTTTCCATTACAAGACAAGATTGAAGGTTGGATTCAATTAAAAATATCAGGAATTGAATTTATAACTCGCACTCAAATCCTTCTCAGAACCGGGAGTTCGTGAACAAGAGAGTGAACGAGAATGGATCGCAAACGATCCTTTTCGGGTTGACTGACATATTTGCGTGCAATTCCGGAAAGATATTGACACTCAGAAGGGTTTGTTTTAGGTAATAGCCACCAAAAAATTCGCCGGCAATCGAACGGTTCACACCCACAATTTCAGGTCAGAAGAAGAGCAGATGAAGGAAGAGAATATGCAAGCGGAAGCCTGCCCGGTCAACTCCCATAATGAATGGGACCCTCTCGAAGAGGTCATTGTCGGGCGTCTGGACAAGGCCACCGTCCCAACCAATCATATTCTCTTCATGGGGATGCTGCCGAAAGCGGCTGCCAGGCTTTACTGGTGGCTGGCCGGACACCCCTACCCCAAGATGTTCAGGAAGCGGGCCCAAAAGGAGCTGGATGAGTTCGTCCATGTCCTCACGGCGGAGGGCATCACCGTCAGAAGGCCGGACGTGATGGATTTCACCAGAACGTTCAAGACTCCCTGTTGGAAATCCAGGGGGTTTACCTCCGCCTGCCCCCGGGATCTCACCCTCATTGTCGGAGATCATATGATCGAGGGGGCCTCCGGCTGGCGGGCAAGGTATTTCGAACCCCATGTCTACCGCACCCTGTTCCAGGAGTATTACAACAAAGGGGCACGCTGGAGCGCCGCGCCGAAACCGCAGCTCAAGGATTCTTTTTACGATTATACGTATACCCAGCCCAAACCAGGCGAACCGGTCCGCTACATCATCAACGAAGACGAACCGGTCTGGGATGCCGCCGATTTTGTCCGCTGCGGGCGCGATCTTTTTGTGACCCGGAGCAATGTCACCAACCTGTCCGGGATCAACTGGGTCAGGCGCCATCTGGGTGATGAGTACCGGATCCATGAGATCGAAAGCCGGTGTACGGTGCCGATGCATATCGACACGACCTTTATGCCCCTGGCCCCGGGCAAGGTCCTGGTCAATCCCGAGTTTATCGACGTCAAGAGGCTGCCGCCCATCCTGAAATCATGGGACATCCTGGTGGCCCCGGACAAGGACCCGATCCCGAGGAGCATCCCCACCTTCTATCTTTCCCTGGTCAGCGGCTGGGTCGGGTTGAATGTCCTGATGCTGGACGAAAAGCGGGTGGTCGTTGAAAAGAGCCAGGTTTCGATGGTTAAGGCCCTGAAGGACTGGGGCTTTGAGCCCATCACCCTCCCCTTTTTAAACGGCAAGATGTTCGGCGGCGGCTTCCACTGCTTTACCCTGGACGTAAGAAGAACAGGCGGCCTGCAGTCCTATTTCTGACCTGTGGCACCCGTCACTGGGCCTTCCCCAGACAGGCTGGCGAAGAACGTTTTCGAGAGAGCCGAGCAGATAGCGGGCCTGCGAGGCAAAAAAAGGGACATTCACAGCTCCCGGAAATAATACCGCCCCCTGTACGCCCAACCATCCCCCCTCACTTTGTCCCGAAAACCCCCGGCAATCAGCGGGAAGAGATTCTTGCGCGTGATGGAAAAGCTGCCGGCAAACTCGATGGCGGCCTGTTGACGGAACGATTGGCTGGTGTGCGGCTGAAGCCGTGAGAATCAAGGACCCGGATCTTCAATTGAACGCTATGTACCCAGGACTTCCTTGAGGAATCTGAGTGTGAGTGCCAGTTGCCCATCGGCGTACACCAGCCATAAGATGATGGTTGTCACAAAATAGAGGAGCCCGATTATCTTGATCCTTTTCTCGGAAGGAGGAGCCGGCGTGAATTCTTTCGTCTTATTCATTGCAGTCCCTTTTCAGCGAAGCAGGAAAAGGTGGTCGTTCACCTCTTCCAATTTACCTGTCCGTACCACCCATTTTACGACGTTCATCCTGTTTTGATCCAAATTCCAGGTAAACAGACTTCCCAGATTTTTATTTTCCATTTCTTTAATGAAATAAGTCCATTCAGGCGGTTCCAACTGGACATACACCGGCTTTCGTGAAAAATCCGGCCCGTACAATGGATAGATAAAAGTATTGTCCGATACCCAGTAGGCAAAAGGTTCCGTTTTTGGGAGCCGACCCAGGGTGCGGGTTAATGTCCCATCCTGCAAGATGTTCCTGAAGTGTCCTTCAGAATCGAATGCCGTCACTGATCGCTCAAACCATGGTGTCTGGAGAAGACTGCGAAAGTCACCAACTGTGAACATCCCTGCGTTGAGCACCACACAGAAGTTCAACAGCAGGCAAAACCCGGCCATGATGGCCGTGGGAATTCGCCAGCAGGACTTGGCTAAAGAAAGGAACAGGTCAACAAACGCCAGGGCGAACAGGGCAGGAAACCATAAGGTAAAACGCATACACCATTCATCGGGTAAGACAAAGGAGAAGAGAGTGAGAAGAGAGATAATAAAACACGCGGACAGCATTCCCATCCCACGGCGCCGACTCAATGTGAAAACGAGGGCCGGCACACCGCAGACAAAGCTGAACCAGCCCCAATTGGTTACCCCCTCT
Source organism: Pseudomonadota bacterium (assembly GCA_018823285.1). NCBI lineage: Bacteria > Pseudomonadati > Pseudomonadota > Pseudomonadota bacterium. The sequence continues at coordinate 32,510 of JAHJIQ010000040.1, read as the reverse complement.
GACTCGGCGGACATAATTCGCTGATCAAAGATCATATCCAGGAAGAGATTGGAGAGGTTTCCCCAGAGTCCCGCAAGACTAAAATGCCCCTGTTGGGTGTAGCCATAAAATTCCATGGAATGTCCGGTTCCGAAAATCAGGTGACCGAACAGGCTGACATCGACCGGATGAAAGGGATTTGCGAAGACGACCCAATTTCTCAGGTACCAATATGACCCCATTAAGACGCCGCTCAATAAAACGAAGGAGGTTGTGGCCGGACGTCTTGTGACAATATCCCTCCATGACGGGCCCCTTACGCCGGAGACATTCCCGTCCCGACCGGAAATGAAGTAGTAAAAAATGAGGCCGGGCAAGATGAAGGACATTACAGGTTTGGTGCCGACACCGAATAAGGCCGCCATCGCCAGAAGGAAAAGATGATTCCCTCGTTTTTCGATATTGGGAGCCTGCCTGTGAAAATATACGATCAAAGCGAGGCAGAACAGGTACAGCGCCCCAACCATGAGATCGTTTTCGCAGGAGGTGATCTGGAAAGAAACTGCCGGGGTATAGGCAAAGATCACGGCACCGAAAAGGGAGAGGCGGGGGGAATAGCCCAGACTTCGGCCCAGGGCATAAACGCTTGAAAAGACCAGTGCCATACTCCAGACTCCGCCCAGCTGGATTAAGGCATCGTGATGGGGAAAGAGCGCAAACCAGGTCTCGAAGACCTCGAAGGTCATCGGCCAGTTTGTCCTGGCAATCGCGGCATTGATTGTAAATATCCTGCCGTGTTGGACCCATTCGGCGATGTTGGGAAGATGGTAGGTCAAGGTGTCCCAGATAAATGGCGGGATAATGACGATCTGAAACCCGATCCTTGCCAGTTCGATACCGATAAGGAAAATCAACAAAGCGTCTGCCTGGCGGAAACGGTAACTCCGGATTGCCTCGCGGAGCTTTTCGACGATCTGCGGCAGGGAGGAGAGGCGGGATCGTTCGAAATAAAGGATCAATATTAATCCGACCAGGCAGACCAGCCCGCTCCTGTGTGGGGTGAGCAAACCGGTCAGACCCAGAACAAAGGTCAGAAACGTGGCGGAATAGATCCATAGAAAGATAAAAATCGGAGTGTCAAGAAATGCAATTCCAGAACGGAACAAGCGGAGGAGACTCCAAGCCGCCAGAGTTACGAACAGATTACCGATCAGCATTTCTACGATGTTTAGAAAGGTCATTGTCTTTCCATGGAAGCACTGAGGTGATGGGTGTGTCCAAAAGCTGATAAGAAATCGTGATGAGCTTTATGCGTCCACACCCGACCAGCATTGAGAAGGTGACAAGGTGATGGGTATAAGGAAATCGCTTTTTCCCCAAGGCCGATAATTCTGGAGGAAGGGCCTCCCGCCGCTTCGGAACCGCTCAATAACTGAATAACGGAGCTACATTAACGGCTTGATAAAGGGCGTGTCAACACAATACTTCAAGCAGTCCACCTTCTACCCTCTTTCCTCCTCCAGACACCAAGGACAACGCAGCCTATTATTATTCGGGCGGCTCGATAATTCCCAGTTCGAGCCCCCCCGATATTTTCCAGAAGTCCTTCCCCTCCCGTTCCGAACAACAAGACTAAAACATTCAGGAGGTAGTAGGCGTTGTCTTCCTGAGTGAACAGCACACCCAAATGTGCGTGTTCTACATCCCGAATCGCGGGCATGTACCAAACTTCTAACGCTCCTATGAAAAGGAATCGGCATCGGCTTTCCTGAAAATATTGCCTTAACAGTGATAAGGAGAGAGAAAGCCATTTGATAGGAATGTGTCTACGTAACCAGTAAGAAGACACCTCATTTCCATGACGATGGGAGTTGAAACAGTTCACAGCAAAAGGGGATGGGGATGAGAGCGCCCAGCCAAAACAGGAAGTGGTAGTGTCGAGCAGAATTTTGCTGAGCCTTTCCTAAAAGATGTAACGGTCAACATCATTCTGTGTTTATATAAAAGGCAATTTTTTCCATGTATATCATTTAGGGAAGCTGAGTTGAAAATTAACGGGAATCAAGCAAAGTTGTCGGCCTCTGAATCACTTGCAGCAAAGACAAGGGCTCTTGCCAAGAACCCTGTTTTTATGCAGGCTTACTGTGTCGTTTGTTTAGTTTTGATCATGTTGATTCTTACCGATCTCATCCCGAAAGTCGGCACATGGTATTCCTCTGACCAGGTATTGCGCATGCAGACAGAAGCAATATTGGATGGGCATTTGGCGATCAAGTCTGTCCCCTATGGTCATGAACATGACTGGGCTTGGGGAAACGGTATGCAACAAGTGTGGGGATTAGGAGTTCCAATCCTCCAATTACCATTCCAATTTGCAGGAAAACTCGTCAATAATTTCGGTTTCCCGGACCGACTCATTTTCCTGGCGTTATATATTTTTGTTTTATCATTTTTCTGGTATGCGCTTAATAATGAAAATCCAGTTGCGACCAGTCATTCTCAATTGTCAAACCAAGTCCTGATTCTGCCGCTCCTCATCTACGCATTTCTCAATCATGGCCTGATCAATATGATACAGGACAAATTTGAGCAATACGAGGAAGTGATAGCGTACGCTTTCCTTTGGTCTCTGCTGTTGTTCGCTTTTTTAAATCTCTTTCTCCAACGAAGGACTGCAACTCTCTATTTGCTCCTCTGTTTTATCAGTGGCTTTGCCATCAATATCAGACCTACCATTGGTGCCTATGGAGGGATAACTTTTGCCATTGCGTTTTATTTTTCCCAAAAAAGCAAGATCAAATTCTCATTTACGGGATTGATCCTTTATCTGGCTGGAGTAGGGTTCTTCTTCGGAATGAATTACGTGCGTTTCGGTAGTCCATTCGAGTTTGGGCATAAATTGGGACTTACCCTTAACCCGTTGCTCCATTACATTGTCAAGTTTGACAATCCAATGAACTGGATACCGTTCTGGAAGGCGTCTTTTGGCATGATATTGAACATGTTTTTCCTCAACCCCTCTGATTATTACAATACTGGCCTTCTCCCTTTGGGGTGGGATACTCAACGCTCGATGGAGGTAAACACAACCCCCTTTTATCCGGTTGAGTTGTTACTGATATTGTTCTCATGGGTAATATTATTATTTCTCGTCATCCGCTATTGGCGTCGAAAACGGAGAGGAAATGACGAGGCATCAGTTCATATACCGCTGGTCGTACCTCTAGGAATAATCTGGTCTTTATTCAGCTTCGTTCCGTTGTTTTATTTTTATAGCAAGTGGCCTGTCTACAGCTCCCGTTATATGGTCGATTTCGCTCCAGCGATCATCATCGCCATTGCCTCTCTCTACTTTTATTTGTTAGCCAGAACCCCCTCTCTATTCCCGAGGCTGCTTATTGCGGGAGCGCTCTTTTCATTGGCTATTTTAAGCTTGTTATTTTCCCAGATCTTTTCTATCCCCAGAGATCCCACAGTAACGACCAGGGCCCTTGCTGAAAGACGAATGGCCCTTAGCAAAAAAACCGACGGCCCTCCACTCCCTGCTGAATATCGATGCGGAGAAGCAGAGAACAGTTACAAAATTCCATACAACAATCATGGCTGGGATACTTCAGAAAGCTGCAAGGTTTCTTGTGCAAGCATACATTTTTTCAAAAACCCTCAATGTATTGAACTCAACATTTTATCCGTTGGGAACTCATCCGATTCAGACAGCGGAGAATATTCTGATAAAGAAATCGAGGTAAGAGCCGGAATAGAAAAAATGCAACGGGTTTCCGAGAAAACAATCGGCCTCACCGCTAAAGAAAAAGCCATAACATATTGTAGAGACAGCTCAAGGCGACGTTCCATTTTTAAAAATTCTGACATCGAATTAATTACTATCAAATGGTTTGATCTCCGGGGAAGTCTATACACCGATTTTCCCGTTTACCTCTTATCACTAAAGAAGACGAAATAGTTGATTTGTTATCACCATCAATCAGATAGAGAATTCTGGCCGTTGCCCAATCGACGAGTTATAGATCTAACCATTAAGTTCATTCCAGCTTTTGCCTTTCGGTATAGTTCGGAAGTACTTTTTATGTTGTACAGTTGCCGTATGAGGAACCTTGGACGAAAATAAAACCGCTCATAAGCGTTCATCATCATGGCTATAAGCTGCTCCCCTGATAAACGTTCATCCCAGAATTTAGGCTGAAAATCAGAGGAAGGGTTGCGACTGAACTCTTCCCAATAGTCGTCAAACAATCCTCTTGCTATTCCAAGTTCATAAAGTTTTGTGTTTGGATAAGGGACGGTAATGGCAAATTGCGCATAATCTATTGGAAGTTCGAGAGAAAGGCGTATCGTATCCTCAACCTCCTGTTGCGTCTCGCCGGGTAACCCAATCATAAAATCACAGAGTATTTCAAAACCATGTGCACGTGTCTCCTTGACAACATCGCGTACCAAATCAACGGTGATTCTTTTGCTTATTGCCTCAAGGACCTTATCGTTACCGGATTCTACTCCATACTGAATGCGAACACATCCAGCTCTTCTCAGAGCACGGAGCATTTCTTGGTCGACAAGATTGACTCGACTCCGCACGTCAAAGGTGATATCCACCTTCCGTTCAACCAACAGCCGACAAATATCGAGAACACGCTGGCGATCGATAGTAAAGGTGGAATCGAATATGAAAAAATGATCAATACCGAGTCGTAGTTTGCAGTCCTGTATTTCTTCTACTACTTTTGAAGCAGAGACCGATCGGAATCGTTGGTGCCCTTCATCGCAGAAAACACAACTGTAAGGACAGCCACGGCTCGTGATCAATGTGGTGAAAATAGATTTTTTGGCAAGCAGGTATCGATAGTCTTTCCAAGCGGTGAGTTCCCGTGCCGGAAATGGCAGATCATCAAGATTCGAGAGCATCTGAGAGGGATTCCGCACCACACGGTCTCCTCTCTTAAAAACAAGCCCTGACACACTTTCCAGTATATCTGGCTCCCTCAAATGCTCTATGAGCCGAGTCATAGTTTCTTCGCCTTCACCCATGACAACGAAGTCGACACCCGGCTGGGAGAGAGTCTCAACAGGGTAGATATCGCAATGGCGCCCGCCGAGGACGGTGATGGCGGTGGGCAGTGTTTTTTTAACGAGTTTCACAACAGCAAGTGCGTCGAGAAGGGTGAAAGTCAAGGTCTGCACACCGACCACGTCAGGTGCTTCTCGCCGCAACCATGCCTCAATTTGCTCGTCTGTGTAATTTTCCAGAACAGTGTCGAGTACAAGAACTTCTATACCCGAAGGCCCTCGCTCGCGTAAATAAGCGGCGATAGAGAGAAGCCCTATGGGAGGGTAAATGCCCCGCTCATCCTCGACAAAGGTCGGAGCATTCGCCAAAACCATTCGGTGCAGTGGAGGGTTAACAAGAACTATCTTCAATGAGTTAGCCGCTTAAAGATTATGCCGATCTGCGAATTGCATTCGGTATTTAACATTCGCCCCGCGTCGTTTTTATCTTTACAGGACTCAGTTTGAGTTTTAGCAAGGTCCATATGGCCTCAACTGCATCTCTCCAGCCAATCTTCTTACCCTCGCTCTTGTTCCGGGGGTAATAGGAGATAGGAACTTCCAGGATTGGTATATCGAGCAATGCGAGTTTGGCTGTAACCTCGGGACAAAATTCGAAACGTTCGCAGGTCAGATTAAGAGAGCGAAGCAAAGCGGTATCCATCATCTTATAGCAGGTTGCTTCGTCAGTTATCGATATTCTATACAAAAAACAGGCAAGATAGGTAACCGTCAGGCCACCGATGTAATAGATCCATCCTGAGTAACTTTTATTTTCCTTTTTTAACCGCCGAGAACCGTAAACAACAGCAGTTTGTCCGTTTCTTATCGGCTTAATCATTTCGACAAAATCTTCTGGATCATATTCCAGATCAGCGTCCTGGATAACAACAATCTCGCCTGACGCTTCAGCCAAACCAGTGCGAATGGCATGACCTTTGCCAAGATTTGATTTATGGAAGATGACTTTGATATTTGGCTGATTTACATATTGAGATAATAATTCCCGCGTACCATCGTTAGAGCCGTCATCAACGACAATGATTTCCTTGAATAGTGGCACCCGCACAACACGTTGCATAATCTCGGCAAATGTTTGACGCTCATTATACACGGGAATTATTACAGTTAATTTCATGATCGGGGATATGATAACCTTTTTTCGCCTTTGCCATAATTCGGGGCAATGATCCTCTCCTGCCCCGAAACTCCCCAATTCCGAATCAACGAATTAACAGATCGACATCAACTGCCTGATTAAGGGCGAGTCAATCCAAAATCGCCATCAGTCCTCCGCCAGCCCTCATTCCTCATCAAGATCCCCGGAATAACGCATCCTATTGTTCTGCAGGCGGCTCGATATTTCCCTGGTCACGACCAGCCGATGATTTCCAGAAGAAAAACCAAACACCCCCCGCTCCGAGCAACAAGGCCAAGGCAATCAGGAGGTAGTTGGTGTTGTCTTCCTGAGCAGGCTCCTCAACCGGCGATTTCGATTGTTCCGTTTGCATCTTGGCCAACCGGGAGTCCACATCATTTGCCATGACGCAAGCGATATCATCCCCGATCTGGCATTCCCCCTCAAAGATTTCAAGGGCCTCTTCAAATTTAAGATCATAGTAGAGCCTCATCCCGCAACCGGTCTGATAGCCGGTCTCACAGGACTTTTGCAGCATTGCCAGGCCTTCACCGACTGTTGTCCCTTCCGGAACTCCGCGCAGATTAAGCAGCCCCAGACGAAAAAAAGCGATCGGCCAGTTGAGATCGACGGCTTGCTGGTAATACTCCGCAGCCTTTAAAAGGTCAGCCTCGACCCCGAACCCATTTTCATAGATCACCCCGATCTGGACGATCGATTCTTCGAAACCCTGATCTGCCGCCCTGGTAAACCATTCCAGGGCAGCCTGGTAGTCCGGTTCACCGGCAAAGCCATAAAGCGCTACCATGCCGAGATAATTCTGGGCTTCGGGGTCCCCCAGCTCTGCCTGCTCATGAATCTGCACAACCGATTCATCTGCGACAAGAGTTTGCTGGTTGAAATCATCCTCAGCCTGTCCCGGTAGAGGAAAGCCAATGAAAACAAAAAAGGCGATCATCGACACGCAAAAGACAACAACAAATTTTCGACTCATAGTTCTTCCCCTATATCACAATGGTTCATCATTCTTTGTTTTCACCCTCCGGGCACTCACTCCAGGCCCCCTTGAGAGGGGTAAAAGTCTCGATGTCTCGCAGATAAGCATAGACTTCGGGCTCGCTTTCACCAAAGGGCATAAGTTGCGTATAAGCAGACAAGCTGCTTTACTTAACTGTATCGGTACGAGCCGGCTAGCTGCGCAACTTAAGCTATAGACCAGTGAGAGAAACTTCCTAACAAGTACCCCTACTCATTTGGCAAATATTCGAGGGTCATAGTTTTACAACATGGGGTAACGTCTTGCAATACAATACCATTCTGCGTATTTGTTTGGTTCCGCCAGGAAAACCCACTGGTTGATTCTCAGGATATTCGGGCCATCTTATCGACAGTTTACTGGGGAGAGCGAGCGAAAGTATATCTGTTGCAGTCCGAAAACCGCTGAGACGACAGCCACCCGAGCATTGGCAAATCCTTTCAGAACAACAGGGAGCGGATCACCCCATTACTCTCCTGCCCGGCGGAAATCCGGAAGGCGATTTACACGACCATCACCATTGAGTCGTTGAATATGTCACTGCGCAAGGTCTCGAAAAACAGGGCCCTCCCCAGCGATGATTGAAGCTTCCCGCGGCAGGGAAGGGAGCCTGCGACACTCCGAGCTGCGGAGAATGCGCGTTTCGCTGTGGATGTTCAATGTTGAGACTGCTCTTCTCCTGGGGCTCAGAATATCTCTAGAAAGTTGACGATGTCGATTCAGGACTGGAATGATACCCTGAATCAGGGTATGAATATCTTTGAAAAAAAATACCAACTATCTGACCGACTGACCGTTTACGAAAAATTCCTTACAGGCCCGCATCCGGTCATGGTCATTCCCTTCGTTGATTCATTTTCAGTCGGTTTAATTATGCATCCATCAAATCTCCAGGGCTTCCCGATATCCGCGTTGACGACTGGCGGGACACTTGCGGTCTTTATTTTCTCCCTTTTTCTCGCCAGGTCGGGGAGGTTCACTTCGCCTTGGGTCTCGGCTCTCCTGATAACTCTTCAGCTGTTACTTTTCCGCCTGCCTTTCATACTGACTAATGCACCGTTGAGCGAGGATGAGGATGTTATCCTTACCTTTGGGCTTAACCTGCTCCGCAACCCGGTTATCTTCGATACCGTGGAACCAACCTCCCAGGGACTCATTCACGCCTATATTGCCATGTTCGTGGAATGGTTCAGCCCGGTGGCTGCCTATGCTTATTCTTATCTGCACCTGTTATCGGCTCTGGGTTGTTCTTTATGTTTGATGCTGCTTTTTCTCGCCATGAAAAGGTTGTTTTCACTCCCGGCCGCCCTGGCAGGGATCTCCCTGGGTCTCTTGAGTCTGGTTTTCACAGATGATACGGATTTCGCCCATTACCATAACGAGATCGAATCGCTCATCCTGCTGTCATGGGCCATATATCTTCTGGCTCGAATTTCACCAAAAACAAGTCCGCCCCTGTCATCTATCATTATTATGGGGGTGGTCCTGGGATTGGTTCCCTATGCAAAGCTGCAGGGAGTCCCGCTGGCCCTGGTCCTGGCGCTCTGGGCCTTATGGTTGATTATTGTCGGTCGGGGCGAAAAAAGGCGGAAATTAATGGAGGCAGGGCTCCTTGCCTTGTCCGGTTTGACGCCGACGTTTATTATTGTTGCGGTTCTCTTTAAGTTTAACTTGTTGTCTGATGCCTTTTTTTATTATATCCGGGCCAATTGGGCCTATGGTTATCAATTCGGCTTCCTTGCTCAGGTGCGAGAATTCCTTTCCAATATGCCGATGCAGATACAAATCTCTCTGGTTATCGTCCTTGCCGCTCTGACTGTTTCATATAAAAGGATTCGGCGATTACCAATCCTGTATCTCAACCTGATGCTGTTCCTGGCCGGCTGGTATGCCATCTCTAGACCCGGGTTATTTTTTCATCATTATTATTCATATATGTTGCCGTTCATAGTCGGCGGCGGGGCATTGGGATATTATTATCTGGACCTCGATCTCAAGAGAAAACTGTTCCAGCTTGCGGTAACATCATCATGTCTTTTTGCCATGATTTTCTCCGGTTATGATATTGACCAGCAGCTGCATTGGGGCTGGCTGAAGAAAATTGAGCAGAGTGAGGCTGCACGGGTTATCTCTCAATTTGCGAGCAGCCCCGATGATTGGCTAGCGGTCTGGGGATGGTATTCTGTGTTAAACGTTGAAACAGGTCTGCCGTCGGCTACCAGGGAGAATCATTCTTTGTCTTTGCACAGCCCCCTAAGCCCATATAGGGATCAATTCGAAAAGAAATATGTCGATGACCTAAGACGGTTCCGGCCGATCATCTTTGTTGACAGTAAAGTAATGAATTGCGGCCCGTTTGTTCCTTTTCAGTATATGCCGCTGCTCAATCGCTATATTGAGGATAACTATGTTTTCTTCAGGACAGTGCCGGGGAGCGCCTACTGGGACTTGGAGCCGGTCGATATCTATATCAGGAAGGACCGCGTACCAAAAAAGGAGAGATCTTTTTGATTTTCAAGATCATTGATCCATGAATGTCAAATGGGGCAAGCTTTGACACCCTTTGCCGCCAAGGCAGCTTGAATGATGGATCGGAACTTCAACGAATAGAATCCAACGCTGGAAGAGGAATACCACAGGATACGTCCGCAGCTTCAATTGACCCTGCTGATATTCATCTGAAAATATCAAGCGCCCTTTTCAGCACGATCCTGAACTGCTCGAAAGAGTGGATCTCCCGAATCAGGCCCCAGATAATCCGGGGGCGGAAATAAAACTTGTAGAAGCCTTTCTTTATCAGCCTGTGCAGCGTTTCCGGGGTCATCCCGGGTGGCGAATAAACGATGCGGTTGTCCTGAAACGAGTCCCAGTCAAGAGAGTTCAGGGAGATGTCGCCACACTCCAGAAGTTCGTTAAAAATTCTGGTGCCGGGCAAGGGCAGGAAGTTGGAAAACTGGACGCGGTGGATCGGCAGGGCCAGGGTCAGACCAATCGTCTTCTCAATGTCGTCGACGGTCTCGGTGGGATAGCCCGCCATGGCAAATCCGGTCATCCTGATTTTCGTCGCTTCGGCGATGAGCTTGACCTTTTCCTTAAGGGTCTCGAGGACCATCTTCCGGTTCATGTCCTTCAGGATCTTCGGGGAACCCGATTCGATGCCGACGGCAAACGAGTAGCAGCCGGCCTTTTCCATGGTCTGCAGGAGCTCACCATCGAGCGTATCGAGCCTGACCCCGTTGGGGCAAGCCCAGGATATATCAATCCGGCGTTCGATGAGCAGGTTGCAGAACTCCATCACCCGCCGGCGATCGAAGGTGAAATTATCGTCCTCGATATGGATCTCCCGCACCCCGTACTTTGAAACCAGAAGTTCAATCTCGGCCACGATGTTAGCCGGGCTGCGTTTGCGAAGCCGCTGGCCCGTATTGGATTTCACCCCGCAGTAAGCGCACTCGTAGGGACAGCCACGCGAAGTAATGATCGGCGCCACCGGCAACCGCTTGGTAAAGGTGCCGTGGGGCGCCACCGGATAGGTTTTCGGATCGATCTGATCCCAGTCCGGGAATTCCAGGTTGTCAAGATCTTCACAGATCTTCCGATCGTTGGTGCGAATGCTTTCTCCCTCGCGGTAGACAAGGCCCGGCACTTCGGTCCGGGTGATGCCATCTGCTCCGGAGATGAAGTCGCAGAACAGGGGCAATCCGATCTCGGCTTCGCCGCAGAAACCGTAGTCGAGGCTGGGCACCGTCCGCAGGGTGTGTTCCGGTAGTCCCGAGATGTGTGGGCCGCCGGCTATCGTCACCACCTCCCGGTCAACTTCCTTGACGATGTCGAGCATCTTCCTGGCCGAGGAGAAATCGCAGGTGAATACCTGGATGCCGATGATATCGAACCGCCGCTCGCGTAGAAAATCCCTGAATCCATTATGGTCCAAACCTGTTCTGGCGCAATCCAGGACCTCGGCTTCATGCCCGTGCTTTTTGACCTGCGTGGCAAGATAGCCGAGGCCTAAGGTTGGGATGATCTGCGAGTTGTCGGAAACAGGTCTTACAAGGAGGATCTTCATCAAAGACTCCCGGCAAAACAGGCGAGTTTTGTACGCTTCATAATGTCTTGATTTTTACCACTCAGAATACTTGAGATGTTGGTGAGTTTGGTGAGTAAGGTGGCAGGTGATACAAAAATCGATTTTTCGACAGCCCAATCATTCGGTGCAATCCTCCACGGCCACTAAACCACTCAATACCTGGTGAACGAACCATACTAATTGCCTGATACAGAGAGTGCAACTCAAAATCTCGATCAGTCCTCTGCCTGTCATTTCACCTCCTCCAAGCCCCCCGGAAAAAAACACAATCCTCCTCCTTTTTTTCCGGAGAGGGAGAGGGTCTGTCACGATTCGGATCCTTCTTTGCTACGCCTCAGGCAGACAAATAACAACAAAAGGAGGGACAAAGCCGAAACCGCGCAGCCCAGGTAAAAGGAACGGGGACGATATTCGAAAACAATCGTGGAGGTCCCGGCCGGGACCTGGACCGACCGGAACAGATAGTTGGCAGGAACGAGGGCAGCCGGAACTCCGTTGACGGTGGCGGTCCAGTTCTTTTCGTACATCTCGCACAGGACAAGTTCCCGAACCGCCGTGCTCACGACTTCGAGTTCGATCCGTTCGGGGCTGAAGGATACAAAGCGAACCTGCTCTCCTGAGTCTAATGGCCCCCCCTGCCCTCCCGGACGATTGTTGCCTCGTTCAATGGCCGGAGAATGAAGAAGATCAGTATCGGGAGCGAGAACATAGGCCAGGGCCTCCTCCTCACTGTCCATATACCTTGGGACTGTCGCCAGAAATGCCCGGGGGATCTTTCTATTGTTGTAGGAAAGGTCCGTGAAATTCCATTGGCCGGATGAAGAACCGGGAAGGCGACCCCAAGTGGCGGCAGCATCGTAGGCCAGGACCCGGAAGGCAGGGGTCTCCTGAAAAAAATGGGCAACCGCGCGAGAATCCCTGGGATCATGATTCTGGGCAAGGCTGATAAAGGTGTTATACCGTTTCAGTGTATTGTTCATATAGCCGAAAGCCGACGAATAGCCGTAACTCAAGGCGATGTTCGGTACCGTGTTGTCTTCCAGGGGCATGAGTAACCGGGGGGGATAGGGAAATTGCCGGACATATTCGGTGATCCCCGCCGGCAGTTTGATCAGGGACTGGTCAAAGGTCGTCCGTTCAAGCGACAGGAACGTCGGGAGCAGATCAAGAGCGATCAAGAGTATCATGGCAGGGAAAAGCAGGGGAAGGCGATCCTTGCGGCTTCTGGCCCAGAACAGAAGCATCAGGCCGGCCCCGGCCAGAATGAGTCCAATAGAAAGAGCCTTTGTCGCCCCTGAAAAAAAACCATTGGCATTCTGCCAGGCATCCGGAGAATCGGCCAGGATTGTCGGATCACCGGAACGGGCAGTCCTCTCAAGCAAGGCGCGCCAGGCGCCACCGGATCCGCCGCTCATTTCCAGCCAGATGAGCAATCCGGCGAGAGCGATTCCGAGTACAAGGGCCACCCAAATAGCGATCTTCGCCGTCCGTCGCCGCTGATTGACCATTCCCAAAAATGCATCAAAACCGTAACTGCTCAAAGTGATCAGGGCGATCATCGCCATCAGGGTAATTTTCGACGATCCCCGCATGAGATCAAATAACGGCACATGGGCATAAATAAACGGGAAAAGCGGGGTATTCTTCCCCAGCCCGAGGAGCATAAAAACCGCGATACAGATCACAAACATCCATCTCCGTTTGGCCGGGGCACCCCAAACACCGGCCAAAGCCATGGTCAGGGGAAAGACCCCCAGATACATCCACATCTCCCAGAAATAATTCCGCCCCCAGTACTGTCCGGCCTGAGCCCCCCACTTCGTCCCGAAAAACCCGGGGGCAATCAACGTGAGGAGGTTCTCGATCGGAAAGGAAAAGCTGCCGGCAAACTCAATGTTGGCCTGCTGGCGGAACGATTGGCTGACAAAATCGAGTGACGGAAACAACTGAATGGCCCCAAAACCGATCCCCAACAGGATGGCCCCCCCGAGCCTCAAGGCCATCGCCGCCTCCCGACGCAACCCGACCGGATCATTACTCGCAGCCACTCCCTGCAGCACGACGTACAGAAGTATAAAGATGGAAAAGATATAGGTAATCTGGGGATAAAATGCGAGCAGCATCAAGCCGTAGCAGAGAGAGATGCCAGCCAGGAAACGAATATTGTTTGAAAGGCGATATCTCTCCCACAACATCAGAATCAACGGCATCAAGGTAAGACAAAGCAGGTAATTGAGATGACCGGCATAGATCCTGGAAGAAAAGATACTGGAAAAACTCCAGACCAGAGCGCCAAGGAAAGACGCCTGCCTGCCGAGGATGAGCGATCGGAGATATCCGTAGAAAGCCAGGCCGGCGAGAACGAAATTGATGGCAATCAGCCAGTTGATCGCCACCCCGGTCGGCATGATAAAATACAGGAGCGACAGGGGGTGAAAGACCGACGCCTCGCCTTGAGCGAGGAAAGGGATTCCCAGCATCGACAAAGGACTCCAGATGGGAAGTCGAAACTCGCGGAACTGCTGGGCTGTATAATCAGCCATAAAATAATAGGACTGGGCGTTGTCACAGGCTCCATTGCCGAGAATCCTGCCATGGGGAACGATCAGAATATCGATAAAGGGCAGGATCAATACCAGCGCCAGAATCAGCGGATACCGGTACCGAGACCACCACCCCGCCCCTTCCGCTTTTCCGTTGAAATACATGATTCCCCTCCCGACCCCGCCTTACGCCGGCGTTTTTCTTTGTTTCCGGATGAATCGGCATCCATGAACAGACAAGGTCGAAAGAGTCAGGCTTTGATTCGCTGGCTGTTGAAAAACGCAGGCGAGGCAATTGACGCTCGGTGAAAAAGGTAAAAAAGAGCTTGTCACCTCACCTGGCATCGCATGAGAGACAACCCCATAGCGCCTCTGCTCAACACCGTTGATGTTCCCGTACTCAGCCGGATTCATGCGAGTCACCTGGAGGATAGATATCAGGATTGTCGGGATCGTAGCGATATGATTTCAAGAAAACAAAATCACTGTCTTCACAGTAGCGTACTTCATGGCACTCATACGGCAAAAACTTAATCCCTTCACCGCTGCCAAGCGAATATACATCTTCTGTTTTCTCTACTATGTTACGGATACTGATCTCTGCTTTGCCTGAAACCAGGTAAAAAAAAGCCCGGCATTCTCGATGATAGTGGTTACCCATGCTGGCGCCTTTTTGCATTGATCCGTGAATTACGGTCTCCCAGGGACCTTCGTGGGTTATTTCAACAAAAAGACCACGGTCGTCGTTGCGAATGAAGGTAGGTTTCAATATCCGACTTTTTTCCATCATTATTGAGTCCCTCCCCGCAAAAATCTGAACCGCAGGCTTATGATCCGGAAAATATAATGTAATCCTGTAACAAAAAAACGCCACAGGCTTGGAGCTGACTTGGAAATACCTTTGCTTCGGTCCTTAAACGCATAGCCGACTTCTTTTATTTTCAGTCCCTTCCGGTAGCTATCATAGACAAACTCTATAAAATATTCACCGTATCCATATGGGATCAATGAGACATGGTCAAATACTTCCCTGCGAATTGCGACAAATCCACTGTCATAGTCCTTGACGTGACCACCCAGCACCGTCCTGGCAAACCAGTTGATCACCCGGCTGGCAACAATCCGCAAGGGATGGCGGTTATCAAAGCCGCCTTCAGCATAGCGGGAACCAATCACCATATGATGGTCATCAAGACCGTCAATCATCTGTTTTAATACCGTTGCCGGCATACACATATCAGCATCCATCCAGCATAAAATATCTCCGCGGGCCTCCAGTATCCCCCGATGAAAGGCACCGGCCAGGCCCCGGGTTTTACGCCTGAGAAGCTTCAATCCCGGATGATCAAGCCCTGCCACAAGATCAGCTGTGCCATCAGGTGAGTTATCGTCAACCACGACAACCTCCAGAGGCGCTGCAATTTCTTTATACAGGCTGCCTATCATGTCAACGACGTATTCCTTTTCGTTATAGGTCGCCAGAATCACAGAAACAGTTGCGTTGTCAGGTCTCATTGAATGAGTTCCTTCACAGTGTCACACACATAACGAATATCGTCCTGTGAAATTTCTGCACCGGAAGGCAGATACAGCCCCTGAGCCCCAAGATATTTTGAAACCGGATATTTGCCATTGACCGCAGGGAAATTGTCCTGCCTATTTTTACGAAAAACCTTCTGCTGATGCATCGGATAAAAAAAAGCGCGTGAATCCACACCACGCTCACGGAGTTTTTCCATCAGATGATCACGACTGATTTTTATTGGTTTCTCAAGCACCATTCCAAACATCCAGTACACATTTTTGGCCCATTCTTTCTCAACAGGTAAACGCAGGCCATCAATACCTTTCAAACCCTTCAGATATGCCTTGCCCACCCGACGTTTCATCTTTACCAGTTTGGCAAATTGCTCGACCTGGGCGGTCCCGATTGCAGCCTGGATGTTGGTAATCCTGTAATTATACCCCAGTTCACTATGATGAAAACGCGGTTTAACAAATGCCTGGTTACGTAACAGCCTGACCTTATCTGCGAATTGAGTATTATCGGTAACAACCATCCCACCTTCACCGGTTGTAAGTACCTTGTTCCCATAAAAACTGAATGTCCCCATATCACCCAGAATAGCCTTTTCACTGCCCTGATACTCAACCCCATGGGCCTGAGCGCAGTCGGCAACAACTTTTATTCCATGTTTTCGGGCTATTTTTTTCAGTGCCCCCATATCAGCCGGATGGCCATACATGTGAACCGGCATGATCACTTTGGTTCGCCTGGTAATTTTCTTTTCAACCTGCTCAGGATCCATACACCATGTATCCGGATCAACATCAACCAGGACCGGTTGAGCTCCAGTCATGATGACCTGGCTGGCTGATACGATCAGGGTAAAATCAGGAATAATCACCTCATCCTCCGGGCCAACCCCGGCAGCCAGGAGGGCCGCATGAACAGCGCAGGTCCCATTCGCTACCGCCACTGCATGCTTAACCCCATAATGCTTGGCCATCAACTCCTCAAACCGATCGACGTATTTGCCGGCTGATGATATCCAGCGCGTACGCAGACATTCTAAAACGTACTGCTCTTCACGCTTGCCGATAACCGGCTCACACACCGGAATAAAATGATTCCTCTTTGCTTTTGTCATATACTTTTATCTTCAATATTTTTCGTTTCTTTATTCCGAGTCACTTTTGCCTTCCTGAAAATATTGGTTACCCGAAGGACGGCAGAGTGGATGGAAAGGAGGGATCACCGTGGAGATGGTATTGTTCCCATAAGCAAGTGAAGACATCGAGGCTTCTACCCGAAAGGTGAGTGACAGTGGCCACAAGGTGCTCAGAAAGCAGATGGCCATGCGGGCACCGGATTGAGCGTGTGAAGATGTGCCCCATGAGTCGACTTACACCTGAATCATCGAAAATTGAGTTCGACCCGACGATTCTGACTCCGCCCCTCTTCAGTATGATTATCCGCCACCGGATTTTCTTCCCCCAGCCCTTCACTCGTTATCCTGCTCGGGATGATACCCTGGCCGATCATATACGCAGCAGCGGCATCAGCCCGCTGTTTCGAGAGTTCCAGGTTGGAAAGTTCACTGCCGATGCTGTCGGCATATGCTCGGATCTCCACGTGGAGATCGGGCTGATCGGTCAGGACCTTGACCCAGTTGTCCAGTTCGACTTCAGCTTTCTCTGTAAGGGTAGCACTCCCGGAAGCAAATGTGATATTCTGTTTGGAGTTGTCGGCCAGAAAATTCAGCCCCTCGGTTGTTCCCCTGTACTTTTCCTGCATTTCCCCCTGATCCGGCATGGCGTACATATAGATGGCTATCCCGTCAAGGACCTCGCCCTTCTTGCCTTCAAGGGCTATGGCATCATTAAATTTTACCGTAATCTCAGGACCTTCTGATCCAGCCTGCGGTCCCTTGACAGCGATGGCCTCCTGGGATGAACTGTACTGACCGATCGTATCACCGGGATTGGGGCGCTCACCGCTCAAAGCGGCGCGGGCAAAAAGATAAAATTTCGTGTCGGGTTGAACATCGAGCGTAAAGCTGCCGTCTTTCCCGGTGGGGGCCGAGATATAATCCGGCCGGCCAAATGTCGGTTTTTTTCTGGCCAGGACAATAGCATTGGGATATGGCACTTCGGATTCCTCACCGTTATAGACGAACCCTTTCAGGACAAAACCCTGTTCGGTTTCATTAAAAACATCGGGTGGGGAACAGGAAATGACACCATAATCAATATCCTTGAAATCCTCGATATACAGCCGCCGCAGTTTCCCCTGACCACCGTCGGCAAAATAATAGGTCTCACCTGTTCTGGGAGGGCCCGGCTGTCCATCGCGGGGACGATTGAGAACTCCGATATAGTAATCCCCGGTGAGGAGTTTCATGGCAAACTTGCCCTCTTCGTCGGTGAACGCCCCGAAGTCAGGGATACGCCCTGTTTGGCCTTTAATCGGGGGGAGCCCCTTCTCGACATTGAAAAAGGCGACCAGGTAATTACTGAGGGGCTTATCCTCATAAACGACCTGGCCCGACATGGTTCCCATCCGGAGTTTCATATAGCCGGGGATGGCATGGCCCGGAGCAGGCAGACAGAAGACGATACAGAACAGGAGCGGCAAAATTCTTTTCAACATGAAAATCCTCAAATAAAGAAGTTGTACGTGAACATGAAGACCAGTGAATCATCAGGGTGATCGGTTGAACTTTCAGCGGGATCACCTTATCTTGGACATAATACCAGAACCGGGGTATTATAACCAGTTCAAACTCTTCTCCAGCCTTCGTCAATACCGGGGACAGGGAGACAGAAAGGGGCTCCAGCCAGATGAAAATCCTCCTTATTGATCCGCCATTCGGGTCCATCGACATGGGCGGCGAAAAAAAACGGTTTGCCGGGGTTGAGAACGCCATTCCATCCCTTGGTCTGGCCTATCTTGCCGCTGTTGCCGAACAGGACGGTCATGAGGTCCGGATTCACGACGGCACCATCACCCCGGACTGGTCGACCATGGCGGCTCTGGGCCGTGAATTCAGGCCTGATGTGGTGGGGATCACCGCCAAGACCCCTTCCTTCACTAACTGTATTCAAGCGGCCAAGGTTCTGAAAGAAGCCTCTCCCGGAGTGATTCTGGTCGCCGGCGGATCACACCCCACGGCCATGACCGACCATGCCCTGGCTGCGGAAACCTTTGATTTTCTGATTCTCGGAGAAGGGGAAGAAACCTTTTGTGAACTTTTACATAAAATCGGCAACCGGGAAACGGATTTCGCCACGGTTCCCGGCCTGGCCTTTCTCCGGGATGGCCTACCGGTTATCACGGCGCCCCGCGCCCCCATTGCTGACCTTGACCTGATCCCCTTCCCGGCCCGGCATCTCCTGCCGCCTTTGACCGCCTACTCCCCCACCGCCGCCTCATACCGACAGCTTCCGCTCGCCCATATCATGACCAGTCGCGGCTGCCCGTCCCGCTGTAATTTCTGCGACCGGGCCATCTTCGGAGAGCGCTACCGGGCCAGGAGTGCGGACAACGTTCTTACGGAAATCGATCAGGTGGTCAATACCCACGGCGCGAGGGAGATCCGTTTCTTCGATGACACCTTTACCATCAACAGCAACCGGCTGACCGCCATCTGTCAGGGGATGAAAACGGATTTTGCCCGGATTCCCTGGACCTGTCTTACCAAGGCCGAGGCGGTGGACCTCGACCTGCTGAAGATGATGCGTGATTCGGGCTGCTGGCAGGTGCTCTACGGCCTTGAATCGGGGGATGACGGGGTGCTTGCTTCCCTGGGCAAGAAAAATACCGTGGCAATGAACCGCCGCGCCGTGCGCTGGGCAAGGGAAGCCGGGCTGAGGGTCCGGGCCGATTTTATTGTCGGAACCCCGGCGGAGACCCCTGAATCATTGCAGAAGACGCTTGATTTCGCGAAAGAACTCGATCTCGATTTTGCCCATTTCAACAAGTTCGTCCCCTTTCCCGGCACCACCTTTTACCAGCAACTCACCAGCCAGGGATACAACTTCGACTTTTCCGGCGCAAGCTCCACCCTCGACCACGATGCCTTGATCTATGTACCGCCGGATGTCCCTGTTGACTGGTACAAAAAATTTCTCGAACGTTCCTACAAGGAATTCTACCTGCGGCCTGGCTACATGATCCGGCGTTTACTTTCCATGCGGAGCTGGCCGGAATTCCGGGGGAACTTCAAGGGAATGTTTGCCATCAATTCGCTCTAAGGGAACTCATCATGGGAAAAGTCTACACCAGCACCAAAATCTTCCATTTCGCCGATCGCCTGGTCCAATTGAAGGCAGGAGGCGTTCCCGCCCCCATCCATATCCGGCTGAAACCGACCAACCGCTGCAACCACCATTGCTCCTACTGCTGTTACCGGAATCCCGATCTCTACTTGAGCGAACGGCTCCGGGAAGAGGACCGGATCCCCTGGGAGAAAATGCGGGAACTTATCGACGATTTTGCCGCCATGGGAGTCAAGGCGGTCACCTTCAGCGGCGGCGGTGAGCCGCTCTGTTATCCCCATATCGCAGACACCATCCGGGGGCTCGCGGCGGCCGGGATCAAGATTGCCACCCTCACCAACGGTTCGTTGCTGTCAGGCGAGGTGGCCGAACTCCTGGCGCTGAACGCGGTCTGGTGCCGGGTGTCGATGGACGCGGCCGATGCGGATACCTATAGCGCCATCCGCCGGGTTCCCGTCACTGAATTCGACCGGGTCTGCAATAACCTGAAAAAATTCGCCGCCATCCCGGGACGAACCTGTGTTCTTGGGGTCAATTTCATCGTCACCCGGGAGAACCATGCCGACATCTTCACCTTCCTCCGGAATGCCAGGATGCTGGGTGTCGACAACGTCAAGCTCTCCGGGGCGGTGGTCAGCACCAACCCCCGGGAAAACGCGGCCTATCACACCGCTATCCACGCCGAGGCCCGCGCCCAGATCGACCGGGCCAGCCGGGAACTCTCCACCCCGGACTTCACGATCATCGACAAGCTCTATGAACCGGAAGACGAGGAAGGAATCTACGACAAGAACTTCCACTGGTGCCCGATGATTTATTTCATGGCGGTGATCGGTGCCGATCAACAGGTCTACTTCTGCCATGACAAGGCCTATACCGAGAACGGACGCCTGGGCTCACTGAAGGGCACCGACTTCAAGACCTTCTGGTTTGCCCCGGCAACCCGGGACCGAATCAAAAATCTCGATCCCGGCTCGGAGTGTTGCCATCACTGCGCCGATATCCTCAAAAACAATATGTTGCTTGATTATTTTGAATCGGACCCGGATCATCTGGAATTCGTCTAACACCCTTGATGGAAATATTTTTTCAAAACGGTAGAGTCCCTTTCCCGATACTTTTTTGAAACACGAAAACAATCTGGAAGGGACTCAAAAAGAGGAACCGCATCATGTCTTACATCGACTTCATGACCACCGAGCATACGCGAACCAAACGTGATTATCTCGAACGGGTCCGGCACGGGGATAAGGCGGAACGCGCCGCCATCGCCAAACGCTTTGATTATGAATACTGGGACGGCGACCGAAGAAACGGCTACGGCGGATTCCATTACGATGGACGATGGGAACCCATGGCTCGCCGCCTGATTGATCATTACGGCCTACAGGACGGCCAGCGGGTGCTGGATGTGGGCTGCGGCAAGGGATTTCTGCTCTATGAACTGAAACGGATCCTGCCGGGGCTCGTGGTCCGGGGCCTGGATATCTCCCCATACGCCCTTGAAAACGCCAAGGAGGAAATCCGGCCATTCCTGGATCTCGGCCACGCCCGCCAACTCCCCTACCAGGATCAATCCTTCGATTTCATTCTCTCCCTGACCACCCTGCACAACCTGTATCTCTTCGATCTGATGGCGGCACTGAGGGAGCTGGAGCGGGTCAAGAGCGGCAATTCCTATCTGGTGGTCGAGTCTTATCGCAACGAAGAGGAGAAGGCCAACCTGCTCCACTGGCAGTTGACCTGCGAAGCGTTCTTCACGCCGGAGGAATGGGAATATATTTTCGCCGAGACGGGTTATTCGGGTGATTACTCATTTATCTTTTTCGAGTGAGTCTGCGGCTATAGACTTTTTGCCAAACGGTCAACTTTCAGGGCGCCTGAGAATGATCGCGGTTTTTCGGCCTGTTTTCTTCCTGTGCCGGCGGCTTATTGTGCGCGCAATACATATGCCTTATTAAGCCGGGATAAGCCCGCGGATTAAAAACGATATTGGTCAACAGCGCACACTCAAAAGTACAACAACAGTTCCTGCCGGCTATATATTCATTCACTTTTTTGGCTTGAGCGGTCTTCAGGATCGCATTGATGTCATACTCATGGTCCCTGATGTTGCCGAACGACAGATCCCGGCCATCCGCCGACACCGGCAGGATCTCACAGGGGACGACGAGCCCGTCATCATAGATCTCCACCAATCTCCGACCGGCCAGACATGGAAACACCAGCTTCTTTGTTGCCGAAACTTCATCCACCAGCCGGTTCATGTATTTATACAACCCGTAAAAGACCCTTGAAAACTGGTATTGCCGTTTCTCCAGATTCCGGGCGCCGTTTTGCTCCACCTGTTCTAAAAGTTGGCGGTACTTTTCCATAGGCACGGCCCGGGCCTCCGCCTCTCTGGTGTCTCCTCTTGCCAATAAAAGTTCATGGTCGTCCACCTCAAGGTTCTCCCGCACATAATCAAATATTTCCGGCACCTGGTCTGCATTAAATTTTGAGAGGACGGTGGTCACTTTTATGTACAGGTTTCTATTGGTTTCACGAATATCCTTGAGTCTTTGATAGGTATTCAACAGCGCCTTGAATCCTCCCGGCAACTGCCGGATCCGGTCGTGTTCATCACCCAACGCATCCAGGGATAAACAGACGTTTAACAGGCACTCCGGGCATTGCTGCAAAATCTTGCGAACCGTTTTTTCAATTTTTTCGGAAAAATAGGCGTTGGTGGGTAACGTCACCGATCTTGCGCCGGAGTTCGTGTAAAAACACCGGACAATTTCAGCGACATCATCCCTGATGAAAGGCTCTCCCCCGGCAACCGTGAACTGGAAAAGATTACTGAACCCTTTGGATATTTTTTCGATCTCATCAAGGGTCAATTCATCCCTGGCGGAACTGTGTTGCTGGTTCCGCCAGTTAAAACACATTTTGCACCTGGCATTGCACCGCGAGGTGACAAACAGGATCAAATACGCCGGTCGGCCGGACAGATATGAGAGAGCAAGCCGGATCAACCTTCTCAGGTTTTGCATGGACCCACCATCTTTTGCAGAATATATTCTGCTATCCCCTTTACTGCCGCCACCCCGAGAACAACATGCAACAGGTATTGCGCGAAAAATGCCAACAGCATAAAGCGGACGCCCTTTTCACGAAGAACGAAGCCCAGGAACTTGTGTGCCAATATCACATAAAGAATCATCGACAAGCCCCATAAAAAAGCCGCTTCCTGAATAAACAGTCCGGGAAAAAACAGTACGGCGCCGGCAAAGGCCATCATACATGCGGCACCGGCGCCTTTCGTCGTCACCGCATTATCGAATTCTTTCCTTTCAAGGAACAACTTCATCCACGAGGCCCCTCTCTGAAAAAAATTCTTCACTATCGTGCTCATCTTTACCGGAAAGTGATGATCGACCTGGATGTTTTTATCGAGATAAATTTTTCCGCCGGCGGCCAGAAGCCTGTAGCCGAATTCATAATCTTCCACATCAGCCCCTTTAATCTTTTCATCAAAGCCGCCGACCTCAAGAAAAGCCTTTTTCCTCAAGATCGCGCATCGTGGCTCAAAAGATGTCACCTCTAAACTTTGCACCGGCAGCCAATGGAAAAAGTCGAGCAAGGCCTTGAATTCAGGAACAAAACCTTTTTCAACCGGATTTTTTGAATAGATCCCGATATAGGCGTCTTTTTCTGACAATTCCTTCGCTCTCTCCAGTAGCGATTGCAGCGTGTTCTCCTGCAAAACGACATCCGCATCAAAAAAGACGACCAGTTCCCCGCGAGCTTCCTTGACCCCTCGATTCCTGCTGCAGGCACTGCCGGAATTGGTAGCGTTTTCAAAAATTCTGACCGGATAATTCTTTATCGACTGCACAGTGCCGTCTTTGCTGGCATCATCGACCACAATCACCTCAATTGTCTCGGCAACTCTGTTCTGCTGAATCGAGTCCAACAATCGGGTTATTTGTTTTTCTGCGTTATACACGGGGATAACTATCGATATCATCCGAACACCTTTGCCGGGAAAATCTTAAAAGCTGAGTTGAGCAGCTCGTCTGCTCGTACCGATTAGTTAAGTTAAGCAGCGTGCCTGCTTATACGAAACTTATGCCCCTGGGCGAAAGCGAGCCTGCGAGACATCGAGACTTATACCCGAAGGGTGAAAACAGGAGATCCATAACGAAATGAATACCGGTCAGAACGTTGCGCTTTACAGGAGTGACACGTCGTATACCGAGGCTATTTTTCCACCGGCAACCTCCACCGAATAGATCTCACTCTTTTCCAGGAATGGATACCCTCCCTTACGCCATCGGAAATTGTCGATCAGATAATCGGCATCCCCGAGTATTTCTACATAGGTCAATCGTTGCCTTTCTTTCGCCGGTAAAATATAGGAATTCACCACTGCGGCGAAATTGGCGTAGGATATTTTAATATTCTTCCTCTGATCATGTTCCAATATATATTCCAGGCATTCCCGATAAGAAAGCCCCCAGTAATCCAATTCGAATTTGTTGATTATTTCCGTGAGGTTTTTACCGGCAAGTCTGTTGAAATAGACGTTCTGATACGGATGCATTTTGCCGATGGTCCAGGCGGAACCGATCAGCGCGCCGGTTACCACAAGCTTTACAGCGATATTCCCCGCCCTGGACAAACTCTTTGACCTGCGATCCTTTGTAAAATCCAATACCGTCACGATCCCTTTGACCGATAACAGAATAAATGCCGGATAGACAAAATACATATGCCGCCATCCGTCGTAAAGCGTCGATCCAAGGATTATCACCGCCAAAACGGGCCCGAAGAACCACGAAAGGAACAGCACATCGTCCATCCTGTCTCTTAAAAAATCCCATCGCCTGATAGCCAGGGACCATAAGAACACCCCGCAGCCGACAGCAAAAAACACCGTGTACATCAATGGGGTCGTTATCAGGATCCAAACGGGGCAATAATACCATGGCAGCGCCGAGGCTTGTATAAATTCCCCATTGAACAACACCAGATCGGATTCGAAATGGGCCATAAGTTTGAACGCTCCGATAAAATTAATCAGCGGATCTTTCCATAGGAGCGGCCAGAAAAGGACAGTCAATGGAACGAGAAAAACCAGGTAAAGCAAACATGCCTTTATTGCCGCCGGCCACTCCACTTTTTTGTGCTGCAGCATGAGATCGGAAGCGAACAGACAAACCGTAAAAACCGGGATAATTACTCCCATAATCCTAACATCGATGAGAATCGCACTCGTTAATGCATGCAGGAGAGCTCTGCGAAATGTCTTCTTTTCCAGAAATCTCAACAGGGTAAAAATACTGATGATAAAAAGCGCAAGGCCCGCGATATCCTTGGAGTTATAGAAGGAATGGGCGAATATCCGGGGGCTTAGCACCAGAAGAAAGCTCCCGAGAAGACCAATCCGCCAGCTGTGAAAACGGTTTCGACAGAGGAGAAAGAAGAACCAGACACCAAGATAAAACAGGAGGAAGGTCACCAGATGCCGCATGAAGTAGACTTCCCTCAGGTTATCATCTCCCATGCCGAACACCTTTTCGATTCCGGCAAGCAACATTTCAAAGGTTGGTCCATGAAACGGGTCGGAGTAATGAACATCGCTATTGATCGCAGCCCCTAAAGCGATACTCCCGGTATATCGTGACACATCTTCGTCCCACGATATGCCGTAATCATCGAACACAAATAGCCCGATAACCAGATACACGGCAAAAAACAGCAACACGAACATCTTATCGTTTACGAACTTATTCGACAAATTGCCCCCCTGGTTCAGATAGGTGATGGGTTGGTGAAGCGGTCCGATCCGGCTGGACGGGTTCACGGAACAACAACTTTATATTTATAACCTACCAAGGGATATTTAACTCCCGGGTAAGGATTATACCGAGTGACTCAGCAATTATCCGGTGTCCCTGTTCGTCAAAATGAACATGGTCATACCAGCCGGGTCTTTCTTTTTGAAAGAGCAAATCAGTTTCGATAAAGAGCGCTTGTTCCTTTTCGGCCACTTTTTTGGCAGAGCTATTGAATCGCAGCATGACCTGTTGGTAGTTATTGCCCTTGTCCTCCTCCTTGACCTGAATGGCGAGAAACACAGGCCGGGCGTGATTACCCTTGACCGCCCGGGCAAAATCGGTCAACTGCCGCTCGTAAACCAAAAACGGATAATTCGCGTTCCTGATCTCATCCGCCAGCATGATCTGGACGTAGAGGGATTCCATGCCATTGTACAGCCAAAGTCGTTCGGCGCCATTTCTCAATTTCTTGACCAGACCATTTTCATCTGAAGGATTTCGTCTGATATAGTCCAGCATGACTGCATCCTCCCTGCCCAGTTGATCGACTGTCCCGGGTTCGCCACTCTCGTTCCAGCCAAACGAACAGATGACATAATCCCAATTCGTAACCTTGGCCAGGTGATGAAGATAAAGACCAACGCCTTGATAAAGCTGATAGCTTGGAATCCCACCATTAAAGACCTCAACCGTTTTTCCGACTGCAGCCGCCTTTTCCTTGAGAATTTTCTCAAGGACCCCGGAATAGGTATTGGAGGGATCGGTAACGCCCCAACCAAAAGCAACGGAATCACCCAGACATAAAATCTTGATATCGGCTTTTTGATTCAATTCGTGATCGCGAAAGCCGAGAGCGTTTAACGTAATACAGCCACTGGCAGAATTTGGTTTCAATCGAAAACCGATATCGGGATCAGGAAGGAGGATTTCCAGGGGACCGTCCCAGATCGGCAAAGTCGTCAAAAAAGGTTTACCAATCCCGGCCAGACGAAAAAAAACTTCCAGGGATACAAGCAAAAGGAGGAGAGGGATTACAGAGAAAACAATATATTTGAAACGGGTCATCTTCGCGCCCCTGAAAAATAATTATCCATATCTCCCTTACCTGAACGGCAATATGTTCAGCGGCAGCTTTCATGGCTTTCATTCTTGATTCAACCCTCTAAAACTGCTATGGTTTATCTATATAAAATAAAAATCTGATGAGGAATATCTGTTTTTCTACAGACGACGATCTCCCCTCGGTTATTCCATTGGGACGAATTTGAGGTTGGGTCGTTTTTCTGTAGAATAAATCTATTGGGGACGGCGGAGGGAGCACAGGAGAAGTCCCTTCATGCGTTCTGCCATCGGCAATCTTACCCCATCAGGAGCCCCCGATACCAGCGATTCATTCACCATTCGTTTGATTTTTCTCGGTCTATTGACCATCCTTGTTCTGATCTTTTTCGGTAGGTTTTTATTTACCGGTCGGTTTTTTCTCCTTCGTGACCTGATCTTGGATTTTTACCCAACAGAACAGTTCTTCCGAACCCATATGCTGGCCGGGCACTTCCCCCTCTGGAATCCTTACTCCGGTGCTGGTGAACCGTTTCTCTCCAGCATTGAGAATGCGGTGTTTTACCCCCCGAATCTCCTTTTTCTTCTGATCAAGGTTCCCCAAGCCAATGTGATCTTATCCTCCCTTCATGTATTACTGGCTGCCTGGGGTGTGTGGTTAGCCTGTAGAACATGGCGAATCTCCCATGCTGGCGCGGTGCTCGCTGCCACGGCCTTTGCCTTCAGTACCCAAACGGTGACCCGGCTCGAATTTTTTGCGTTTCTCTGCGGATATTGCTGGTATCCGCTGATTGTAGCTCTGTATTGCCGATGGATTCGCCGAGGATCCCTGAAACGGTTTCTCATGGTCGTTTTTGCCATGGGCATGCAGTTCATGGCTGGCTATCCGGAAGCGGTTCTGTTCACCGGCATGTCCTTGTCCCTCCTTGGTGTTTTCTTCGGCGGAGTCCGCTGGCGCATGGGCTCAGGCTGGTACAGTGCGGTTAAACCGTTGGCTGGGCTTGCAGGGATCTCTGCCTTATCCCTCATGCTTTGCGCCGTCCAACTTCTGCCTGTGTTGGATCTCTTTGCCTTTTCGAAAGTTGACGAGATGGGACCTGCTCTAGACCAGGCTTCATTCCATCCGCTGATGGCCTTGACAACACTCTTCCCGTACCTCTTCGGAACCGCAGGGTATGCGGGGAAGTTCTGGTCTCCGAGTTCCATAGAATTCTGGTTAACCACCTGCTACGTCGGCATTCTACCGGTGGTCCTCTGCCTTACCGCACTCTGGAGCAGACTTGTCGGAGGTCGGGGACCGGCACAGGAAAACAATGACGACCTCATAACCCGTTTTCGTACGGAGACCCTCTGTCTGTTGCTCATTTTCTTCCTCCTCTATGTCATGGGAAAGTTCACCCCATTCTTTCCATTGTTGTACGATGCTTTCCCGCTGATCCAATTTTTTCGTTGGCCAACAAAGGCCTTGATGTGCGTTGCTTTTGCCGTGAGCTGTCTGGCCGGTATCGCCCTTGATAGCATGAAATTCAGGAGAGAGAGACGTTTATCCGCTACCAGACGTTGGCTGGCTGACCGACTTCCTGTTGTTGCCTGTTTCCTGACCGCCTGTTTTATGGTGCTCTGCCTCATGAACAGAGGGGCATTCGGGAAGTGGTTACTGCATCGGTTCTTTTTTCTGGACTTGGTCCAAGTCGAATTTGCCGAGAGGATTCCCTGGGCATTACTGGTCGACCAGGCCTGTATCTTTATCGGGATGATGCTAGCTGCCTCCGTGCTGCTCTTGGGGATGTTTTCAAAACAACGTCGATTCCAGGCGATGGTCCCATGGGGAACGGTGATCGTAGTTTTTCTCGACCTGCTGCTGACCACCTACCCCCTTCTGCCTTCCTCTGATATGGAGATCATGAAGAACAAAGGGCCTTTCAAGGAGGCAATCAAGGAAATGTCGACAAATGCCACTTTCATTCGCCCGAATACCCAACAGTATCTCTATGGAATCGAAAATGAAACGCTTCTCCGTCAGGCAAGGGACACCTTTGCCGGCAACTGGTCGCTGGCCGACCATGTTCACAATTCCCAGCGTGGCTTTATACTTCAAAATTACGGGGAGCTCCTGCGCCTCTACCATTCTGAAGATATTCCGCAAGATTCAGTAGTCCGTTTGGAGAAGATTTTGGGGATCGAGTTCTGGGTCGATGCACCCCTGACCCAGGACTACTTCGATGAGGGAGATATCCACCGTCCCAGTTTTAAAAAGATCCGAGACATCGGTGCGCCGGCCAGGGTGGTCGGAGGAGTCAAGGCGATGCCCACCCGTCAAGATCTGTTGCTTAATCTGGTTCAGCGATTTTGGGATCGATCGACCATGGCCCTGGCGACGGAAGAAGTCATTCCTCTCATCAATCCTTCCCTGGTCGGTCATTACGGCAAAGTCCGTCATCTGATTCTCCGATATGAGGAGAAGAACAATCAGCTGAACATTGAGGTGCTGAGTGACACACCGGGAATCCTGGTGACGACCGACACCTATTATCCCGGGTGGGAAGCCACCGTCAACGGTTCGGAGGTTCCGGTGTTCCAGACCGATGGGGCATTTCGTTCAGTATCGATTCCCGCCGGCCGGTCGGTGGTTGAGATGAAGTTCCGCCCCCGGACCCTTATTCCCGGGCTGATAATAAGCTTGACAGCTCTCACCCTGAGCCTTTTTACCGTTGTCCGAGGTCGTAATGAGCCAAAGTGGTAGAGGGAGTTGAAAGCAAACAACTTACTTCAATGGATCACTGTTGACATAAGACTTGATCTCGGCTGGGAGTACCATGGCGGCATCGGGTTGATCCCGGAGCCATCCCAGAAATTCCTCCAGGCAGCCAAGCACCGATTGTTGCCCCCCAAGATGCGGTTCCGCATGGGTCAGGAGGACCGCGAGCCCCCCGGTCTTTCTGATATACTCGCATTTCACCCGCCAGAGCCGAAGGATTTCCGCCGGTGAATGTCCGGTGTAGAGCAACGAGGAATCCATGGGCAGGGTAATCGGGATCTCGAGGAGGCCCTTCAGGTGATATGGGAAAACCGTGGTGCAGCCCCGATCAAACTCAAGATCGGTATCACAGACACTCGAATCATAGTCAAAATACCGGCCGACCGCACCAAGCATCCCGGGAGACCGCAGCAGGGAGGGGGAACGGAAACCCACACCGTTGTATGGTCTGATGGTATCCCGGGCCCGCAGCAGCCGATCCTCCATGGCCTGTTGCGCCAGAAAAGAGAGCCGATTGTCATGATACAGATCATGGGAGCCGATCTCATGGCCGCGCTCATGGAGCTCCCGGACGATCCCGGGATCACTCGTGATGACTTCACCGACGATGTAAAAGCAGGATCGAAAACCGAACCCTTCGACCAGCTCGGCAATCTTCAGACACCGAGCAAGCCCGGCGCGGGTATCGACGTCATGGGTGATGGTCACCGCCCATTTTCCGCCCCAGCTCAGGGGAGGAAAACGGCCGCTCAAGGCGAGCAGCAGATCCGCGCCGGCGGCGATGGGCCAGGGAGGGTCATGCCGGTGCCGGAACAAACGTTTCGGCAAATAGATACACCGGGCCGCCAGCAGCCGCAACCAGGCCGGCAGCCGGTGGTACGGGAAGGGGATCCCCAGGGCCGGTGAGGTCATCGGCGGGGCATAGGATTCCTGCCGCAGAGCATCGATGACTTGACCGACATCAAAATTGAAGACACCGCCCTGCTCCGCGCCTCGAACAATAGGCCTGATCCCTGAGGCCAACGGCAGCCGAACGCTGTCTCCCGTGAACCAGTCCGGCGTAAGCTCAGGAGGGATGATCAGTTTTTGCCATTGCATTCTTTCTCCTGGCCAATTTTTTGACGATGCCTCTTATTCGTGACAACTCCAGTGCGGTTTTCAGGAGATTTCTCAAACTGACCCCGGTGGGATCACCCCATGTCCGCCGGTAATGCGGCACCGGGATTTCCTCAAATCCGTATCCCAGAGCCATGGCCATCACGACAATCTCCGCGTCGACGGCAAAGCCATGGGTTTCGATTTCAATCTCATCGAAGATATTGGTCCGAAACATCTTGACCCAGTTCAAATCCCGCAGGGGGACATGATAAAACAGCCGCATCAGCCAGTTGTAGAACCGCGAAATAAGAATCCGGATCATCGGATCCTGGCGTTCGATCCGACGGCTGCAGATAATGTCCGCCGACTTGCGGGCCGCATAGAACTTTTCCAGATCGGCGACATCGAACTGATGGTCCGCCGGGACCACCACGGCCCATTCCTTGCCGGCATGCGTGAATCCCGATTTCTGGGCGCCGCCGTATCCGACATTGAAAGGATGATGCACCACCCGGACCCGGTTGTCTTCAGCCGCCAGACGATCGGCAATGGAACCGGTTCCGTCGTGACTGCCGTCATCGACGATAATCACTTCGAAATTTCCCAGAAACCGGGACACCGCTTCCACGGTATAACGGACGAAGGTCTCCAGATTACCCGCCTCGTTGTAGGCCGGGACAATGACCGAAAGTCCTTCCTCCTGCTGATCACCCTGCTGCCCGGCAGAACTGCGGACGACGGATGTCCGCTTCAGTTCGCGCATCGCATCCGACAGATACTCATCGACGGTTCCGCAGCCGGCCAGCCACGCAACGTAATCGGCCAACCCCTCTTTGAGGGGTACCGTCGGCTTGAAACCGATCTCGCTGAAGGCGGTGATATCGGCATAGATATGACGGGATTCCCCCGGGCGAAATTCTCCCGGAATCTCGGGGGTAACCCCGCTTTTTCCGGTCAACTCGGCCAGCATCCCGACCACATCCCTGATTTTGGTGGCCCGGCCGCTGCCGACATTGAAAACCCGGTCGCGGGCCGCTTCCGATTCCAGGGCCAGCAGGTTACCCCTGGCCACATCGCTGACATGGATGAAATCCCGGGACTGCTCGCCGTCTTCATAGAGGATTGGCGGCAGATCGTTCAGCAGGCGCGAAGAAAAAAGCGAAATAACCCCGGTATATGGATTGGTCAACGACTGCCCGGGACCATAGGTGAGAAAATAGCGAAGGGCGCAGGCATGCAGATCGAAATCCCTGCCGAATCCCAGGACAAGACGCTCCTCATCAAACTTCGACATGGAATACGCCTTTTCCGGCGAAGGGGTCTTGGTCTCTGGGGTGGGAACCGGTCGTACTTCCCGACCGCAGCGAACACAACGCATCTCCCACTCTCGGGCTGTAAGCTGCTCCAGAAACCTGCGAACACCATCAACCGGTCCGCAGGACTCACACTGGTACAACCCTTCCCCATAAATGCCGACCGATGAGGCGACCACCAGCCGCTCGACCCGATATTTCCGTTGTTGAATAAGCTCAAGCAGATTCGCGGTGCCGACGGAATTGACCTCGAAATAACGGCCGATATCGGGAGTAAAGCCGCCGGTTGCCGCCAGATGAAGCACCCAGTCAATCCCGGGAAGCGCCCGGGTCAGATCATCGATGTTTCTGATATCCCCCCGGAGGAATTCAACCTGGGAAGAAAGGGTTGATTTTTTGCCGTGGAGATGGGTGGGATATTCGAGGTTATCGAGCACCCTTACCTTGTACCCCTTGGCAAGAAGAAGATCCACGGTATGCGAGCCGATGAACCCGGCCCCCCCTGTAACCAGAACGTTTTTCATACCGACTCACCCCATCTGTTTACGTTTTCGACCACATATTCCTGCTGTTCCAAAGTGATGAACGGCGACATGGGCAGGGACAGAATCTCCCCGGCCGCCCGTTCGGCCACCGGGAAATCACCCTGTCTGCCGCCAAGTTCCTTGAAACATGGCGCCAGATGGAGGGGAACCGGATAATGGATGCCCGTCTCGATCCCTGCCTCGGCGAGTTTGGCCTGCAGCCGGTCCCGGTTCCCCACCCGGATGACATACAGGTGATAGACGCTCTCTCCTGCCGGGCAAGAAATACCGTCCTTGAGATGACT
>JAHJIQ010000039.1 GCA_018823285.1 Pseudomonadota bacterium | reverse complement strand
TGAGGTGCATCGGATTTCTCCTCTCTGTCATGGTTCTGTCGGGAAACAAAACCTTAACAAAGTTGGTTAAATCCGATGCTTTTTCTTTTTCATGCAATTACAGCCATTGATTGATTTTCAACTTTTTTACGAATGAACCTAAAATTTATGGCCTTAGCACCAATTCCCAATACTGGATGTACATCCCAGATAACTTCCTCGGCAAGAGCTTGAATTGGTGGCTGTATGGCAGAGTTAAAATCCTCAACAGCGTCAATCGTCTTTTGAAGATCACATGATTTTTTTCTAACCATGGCAAATCATCGGAGCCCCAATACTTTTTGTTATACGGGTAACTTGTATTAGGGTTGTTTGTAATTAATGCTGCACTAAACTCAGAAAGTTGAGGTTGGAAATACAGGTGGAGAATTGTTTTTAAATTCGAAGACGGCAATGCCTACTTCATCAACCACGATAATTACCACTGCTGATTTCAGCCACTTCCGATTTATCAACGTCCGGTCAGCTGATGGATTTTCAGGAGATTGGTCGTGCCGGGGGAGGAGAGGGGGCTGCCCATGGTGATGACGACCAGACTGCCTTCTTTGAGGACTCCGGAAGCGAGCACCGCCGACTCGACTTCGTCAATCTGCGCTTCGGTGCTGCCCTGGAAATCCACGACCAGGGCGCGGACCCCGCTGCTCAAACACATTCGCCGCTGCACTTTGAGGGAAGGAGTGACGGCATAGATCGGGACCGGTGGCCGGTATTTTGCCACCAGGGTTGCGGTGTTGCCGGTCTGGGTGAAGGCCAGGATCGCTTTGGCTTTGACTTCCAGAGCCACCCGGCAGGCCGCCTGGCCGATCGCCTCGGTGGCGCTGACCGTTCCGCTTGCCGCTACTTTACCATCAGGAAAGAGGAGAGTGGCGCCTCGTGGTGAATTTTTTTCAACATCCAGGGCCACCCGGTTGATCACCCGGATCGCCTTGTGCGGGTTGAGCCCGATCGCCGTTTCGCCCGACAGCATGACCGCATCGGTCCCGTCGAGAATGGCGTTTGCCACATCCGAGGTTTCGGCCCGGGTCGGCTGCTGGTTATGGATCATGCTCTCCAGCATCTGGGTTGCGGTGATGACCGGTTTCCCGGCCCGGTTGCATTTGGCGATGATATTTTTCTGCAGCAGCGGCACCTTCTCGGGATTGATTTCCACCCCCAGATCCCCCCGGGCCACCATGATCCCGTCAGCAGCCGCAAGGATCGCATCAAAATTTACAATCGCCTCCGGCTTCTCAATTTTCGCGACAATCTGGATTTCGCTCCGCAGGGACTGCAGATGTTTTCTGAGCTGCACGATATCATCAGCCCTGCGGACAAAAGAGAGGGCGATAAAGTCGATTTCTTCCGCGGCGCAGAACGCCACATCTGCCAGGTCCTTATCGGTGAGGGCAGGGGAGGAGACCTCCACCCCCGGCAGATTGATCCCCTTGTGATTTCTTACGGTGCCGCCGATCACCACCCGGCAGATCACCTCATCGCCGTCAACCTCTTTCACCTTCAGTTCGATGGCGCCGTCGTCAATCAAAATCCGGTCGCCATCCTGCACATCCTTCGGCAGATTGTGGTAACTGGTTGGAATAAAACCCTCCTTGCCGATCGCGGTATCGGTGGTGATCCTGACCTCGCTGCCCGAGAGAAGTTCCAGGGCGCCGTTTTTCATTTCCCCAGTCCTGATCTTCGGGCCCTGCAGATCGCCGAGAATAGCGACCACCCTCCGTTCTTTTTCGGCAATCCGCCGCACCAGTTTGATCACCGCTCTTTTCCCCTCGGTACTGCCGTGGGAAAAATTAAGCCGAAAGACATTCACATCAGCCCTCATCAGGGCCAGCAGATCCTTTTCACTTGCCGTGGAAGGTCCGATGGTGGCAATTATTTTCGTATGGCGGGTCATCAGTGTCCTCTTTTAAGATTTCCAATCTGTTACAGGGTAGCACAGGACAGAGCGGGAAAGTCAAATGATAACTTGCAGTTTGGCGCCGTCATCTCAATCACCATTCTTTTTTTATGCCGGGCAGGTTTGTGTTGTAAATGCCCGTCAATATAAGGTAAATTCAAGATCTATCTCTTCCTATGATCAATTTCTATTCGACTTTCAGGACAACACTATCATGGCCGAAAAAAAAGATCAGGCAAGCAAGTCGGAGAACAGCACCAAATCAAGCCTTAAAGCCTCTGTTAAAGATCAGTCCGGCGCCGGCAGGCTCAAAATCGGCGAACTCCTGAGAAAAGAAGGCCAGATCAATGGCCGCCAGCTTGAAGAGGCGCTTGCCCTGCAGGGCAAAACCAAACAGCGCTTAAGCTCGATCCTGCTGCAGCTCGGTTATGTGGAAGACGACACCATTCTCAATGTACTGAGCAGGACCCTTAATTTCCCCGCCATCTTCATCTCCAGAGAGACTCCGAAGGAAGAAGCAATCAAACTGATGCCCTTTGAGCTGGCGCGAAAATACATGGCGTTCCCGATGCGGTTGCTGGGCAAAACCCTGCAGATCACCATGGTCGAGCCGACCGACTCCGCCGCCGTCGACAGCCTCCAGAATGAATTGAGACGGCCACTTGCGGTCGGTGTTTCTTCGGAAAAGGAGATTCTGAATGCCTACCGGACCTATTACAGATTAAGCGATGAAGAGTACCAGCGCCATTTCGGTGAAAATGCCGGCATGGCGGCTACCGAAGATGACGAGGTCGTCGGAATCGACGATTTCGGCGCCCTGGCCTCCGAGGCGGCTGAAGGTTACGAGATCGAAGGCTTCGGCAGCGATGACGATGATGACAGTCAATTTTCCGCTTCCGACGCTCCGATCATCAAACTGGTCAACGGCATTCTGATCAAAGCGGTCAAGGACGGAGTGAGCGACATTCACATCGAGCCATACGAGAAATCATTACAGGTCAGGTATCGTCTGGACGGGGCCCTTTTCAAGTCGATGAATCTGCCCCTTTCCATCAAGAATGCCCTGAACTCCCGAATCAAGATCATGGCAAACCTTGATATTACGGAACGTCGGGTTCCCCAGGACGGCAGAATCAAGATTCGCCTGGGCAAGTCCAGGGCCGTTGATTTCCGGGTCTCCTCCCTGCCGACTCTTTTCGGGGAAAGCATTGTCCTGCGAATTCTCGACAAAGGTTCCCTGAATGTTGATCTCACCAAACTCGGGTTTGAGCATGAAACCTTTGAAATGCTGAAACGATGCCTGAACCGGCCCCAGGGACTGCTGCTGGTCACCGGTCCTACCGGCAGCGGCAAGACCGTGACCCTCTATTCCGCCCTGAATTCACTGAACAGTGAAGAGACAAAAATCCTGACTGCCGAAGACCCCGTGGAATTCAACTTCAAGGGGATCAACCAGGTAAACGTCATCAATGAAGTCGGGATGACTTTTGCGGCCGCCCTGAAAGCATTCCTGCGCCAGGACCCCGATATTATCATGGTCGGCGAGATCAGGGATATGGAAACTGCGGAAATCGCCATCAAAGCGGCCATGACCGGACATCTTGTCTTCAGCACCCTGCATACCAACGATTGCCCGGCCACCATCGGCAGGCTGATCGACATCGGCATTCCGCCGTATATGCTCGCCTCTTCGCTCACCATGGTCCTGTCCCAGAGACTGGCACGGAAGTTATGCCCGGCATGCAAGGAGGAGGTTACCCATAAGTACAGTGATCCAGAACTGATCGCCATGGGCTTTGACGAGAAAGATCTGGCCGGCCTCAAAATTTTTGGCCCGAGAGGGTGTCCGAAATGTAACGGCGGAGGGTACAAGGGCAGGGTGGGCCTTTTCGAGTTGATGGAAATCACTGACGAGGTTTCCAAGGCGATCAACGCCGAAGTCCCCGAGGACCAGTTGCGGAAAGTGGCCATTCACGAAGGGATGACCCCTCTGCGGCAGGCCGGAATCAAGAAAATCATCCAGGGGGTCACCAGTATCGAAGAGGTTTTGCGCAAAACCGTGGTGACCGAAGAGAGCCTGCCGGCCTACCTGGTGAACCCCGATGTCGAAAACTATGAAGACGGAGACTACATTATCCGCCAGGGCAACACCGACAAGGATTTTTTCAAACTCGTCACCGGGGCGGTGTCTGTTGTCAGTAACGGCAAGAAAATTGCCGTGATCATGGAGCCCGGAGAATATTTCGGTGAAATGTCGGCCCTTTCCGGAGAACCGAGATCTGCCAGCATCATCTCCAAGGGCCGTTCGGTGATTAAGAGGTTCCCCGGTGATAAGATTCTTGAACTCATCGAGAATTATCCGGAAGTGAGCAAACATCTGTTCAAGACTGTCGTCCAGAGACTGTCTCAGGCCAACAACATGATTGTCAAGCTCGCCCAGAACCGTAAAACAGACACCACCTCCTGATGCATTCAACAATTAATTTTTCAGCTTTTTGACTTCAAGCAGAAAAACCGATATTTTTTTGTTCCGGACTGCTGAAAATCATTCTCTCAAAAAACCCTTTTTTCTTAAAACTCGTCTTTAAAAATTCCGGCAAAACCCCTCCATTTGCTCAATATGTCAGGGAAAAGTTAATCTTCTTTATCTCTTGAAATTAATAAATTTATTAAGTATATTTGCCAGTTCTGACCAAGATATGAATGGCGATTCATTTTTTTTCAGCTGAATTACAAATTTCGTTTCCTTATATGGGCTCCAATTTCAGGGCGGCCACCTTCTGCCCGGCGCTCGTGCTATGCCTTCTGAGGCATCTCTGTAAGCAACCGATTTATTGTTCAAATCAGCATTTGGATCGGGAAACCCACAACCAGTGAAATGATACTTTTAAGGAGTAATTGAATGAGTGCTCAGATTATAAGCGGCGTAGAAATAGCCAAGGCCATCCGTGAAGAATTAACCGCCGAGGTCGCCGAACTGAAAGAAAAGCATAACATCACCCCCGGCCTTGTCACAATCCTTGTCGGGGAAGATCCTGCCTCGGTATCATACGTAACCGCCAAAGGCAAGACCGCCAAAGCGATCGGCATCTACTCCGAACAGGTCGATCTTGCGGCCGATACAAGCGAGGAAGAACTCCTGGCAACCATTGAAAAATACAATCATGACGACAAAATCCACGGCATCCTCGTCCAGCTGCCTCTTCCGAAGCATATCGACGAAGGGAAGGTTCTTTACGCCCTTGACCCCAACAAGGATGTCGATGGTTTCCATCCGGTCAATGTCGGGAAAATGGTTCTCGGCGAACAATGTTTTCTGCCCTGCACTCCCCACGGCATCCTTGAAATGCTTGAAAGAAGCGGGGTGAAAACAAGCGGGGCCGAAGTCGTCATCCTCGGCCGCAGCAACATCGTGGGCAAACCGATGGCCAATCTGATGCTGCAGAAAAGAGCCGCCGGCAATGCAACAGTCACCCTCTGCCACACCAGGACCAAAGACACCGATTTTCACACCAAACGGGCCGACATTCTGATCGCCGCCGTTGGAGTCCCGAATCTGGTCAAGGCCGATCAGGTGAAAGACGGGGTCGTCATTATTGACGTCGGCGTGAACCGGATCGGCATGAGTGAAAGCGGCAAAGCGATTCTGGCGGGTGATGTCGAGTTTGAGACGGTGAAGGAAAAAGCCTCCTTTATCACGCCGGTTCCGGGCGGGGTCGGCCCGATGACCATCACCATGCTGATGAAAAATACCGTCCAGTCCGCCAAACAGAAAGCAGGGCTCGTTTAAAAACTGCCGCGCCGTCTTCAGAGTTGTCTTGTCTGATTTTCGGCATTAGGTTATTAGTTTTGAATATTCATAAATACCGCTGCAAATCGGTTGCTGCTCAGAACGACGCAACCGACTCTGGGGTAAACGACAAAATTCATTAGAGGTACAAGATGGCTGTCAAAAGAAATGAATGCGAAGGATGCACGGACATCACCTGCCAGTCCACTCTGGATGTCCTCAAACAGGATATCGCC
The DNA here is from genome assembly GCA_018823285.1 of Pseudomonadota bacterium. Taxonomy (NCBI): domain Bacteria; kingdom Pseudomonadati; phylum Pseudomonadota; species Pseudomonadota bacterium. The sequence continues at coordinate 10,460 of JAHJIQ010000039.1, read as the reverse complement.
AAGAACGTAGTCACCGCCTACGACAGGATCAAAGCAAGAGGTGTCTCCGCCTGTCTGTTCGGTTCCAGCGGCACCTGTTGCCGCAACTGCAACATGGGTCCATGCCAGATCATCGACGGGGTCGAGGAGATGATCGGGATCTGCGGCGCCACAGCCGATACCGTCGCGGCCAGAAACCTGGCCAGAATCATTGCCGCCGGCTCCGCCTCCCATACCGACCATGCCCGGGAGATGGTGAAAGGATTTATCGCCACCGCCAAGGGCCAGACCGAACACCAGATCAAAGACGTCAACAAGCTTCATAAAATCGCGGCAATATTCGGCATTGAGACCGAAGGTCGTGACAAGAACGAAATCGCTCTGGAACTCGGTGAAAAGGCCCTTGCGGAGTTCGGCAGCCAGGATGACGAACCTCTCACCATGCTGAAACGGGCCCCGAAAAAAAGACAGGCTCTCTGGAAGAAACTCGGGGTCGAACCGCGCGGGATTGATCGTGAAGTGACCGAAATGATGCACCGGACCCATATGGGCGTCGACCAGGAATATCACAACTTGATGCTTCAGGGTTCCAGATGCGCCCTGTCGGACGGTTGGGGATCTTCCATGCTTTCCACCGAACTCACCGACATCATGTTCGGCACCCCGGTCCCGATGCGTGCCACCGTTGATCTTGGTGTCCTGCAGCCGGACCAGGTCAATGTGACGGTCCACGGCCACGAGCCTCTTCTCGCCGAGTCCCTCTGTATCGCAGCCCAGGAACCGGATATCCTGGAGCTGGCCCATAAAGCAGGCGCCAAGGGGATCAATCTTGCCGGGGTCTGCTGTACCGGCAACGAAATTCTGATGCGGCGCGGAATCCCTGTTGCCGCTGGTTTTGTCCAGCAGGAGATGGCATTAGCAACCGGCGCGATTGAGGCAATGGTCGTTGATGTACAGTGCATCATGCAGTCGGTAAGCCAGGTGGCCAAGAACTTCCATACCGATATCATCACCACCAACTATCGGGCGAAAATGCCTGATTCCGTCCACATCCAGTTCGAGGAGCACGACTCACTGAACAGTGCGAAAGCAATCCTTAAACATGCAATCGGCAACTACAAGAAACGGGACAAGAAATTCTTTATCCCCAAAGCAAGCAAACTCGATGTGATTGTCGGTTTCAGCCATGAGACCATCAACTATATGCTTGGCGGAAGTTTCCGTTCCAGCTATCGCCCGCTGAATGACAATATCATCAACGGCAGAATCCGCGGCGTGGCAGCCATCGTCGGCTGCGACAATTACAAATACACCGATGACGCCCACGAGATCATCGCCCGGGAATTGATCAAAAACAACGTTCTCGTCCTGGCAACCGGTTGCGCGGCAACCTCTCTCGGCAAGGCCGGTCTGTTAAGGCCTGAAGCAGCGGAATTCTGCGGCGAAAGCCTGGCTGAAGTCTGCTCGGCGGTGGGTATGCCCCCGGTTCTGCATATGGGTTCCTGTGTGGATAACAGCCGGATCCTGATTGCCGCAACCGAGATGGTCAGGGAAGGTGGTCTCGGTGACGATATTTCCGATCTGCCGGCCATCGGCACTGCACCATTGTATATGAGTGAAAAGGCGGTGGCGATCGGTCAATACTTTGTGGCCAGCGGCGCCCAGGTTGTATTCCAGAGTCTGCCCACCACCGGAGCCAAGGAATTCCACAAATACATGACCGAAGGAATGATGGGAACCTACGGCGCACACTGGAATGTCGAAGAGGATCCGATCAAGATCGCGAGACTCATGATCGACAAGATCGAGCAGAAAAGAAAGGCGCTCGGCATCAACAAGAAAGCGGAGCGTGTTCTCTTCGACATGGAGATGCGGCGGGATCTGTCCTCCGGCTCCGGGATCGGCGACGTTGGCTGTACCGGACCGCAGCGTCATGCGTAATGGATTATTCCAGTCGGAAGGCGGGAGAAGATTCGGCAGCAGCTCCTCCTGAAACTGACTGTGCGACAAATTTAATCATAAAATAAGGATAATTGAACCGATGAAATCGGGTAGCCGTCTAGAACGTATTCTTACCTCCGGCAAATTCGCAGTGACCGGCGAACTTGGTCCGCCCAAAAGTGGCAATGCGGAGGTGGTCCGCGAGAAAGCGCGAATTCTCAAAGGTCATGTTGATGCGGTAAACATTACGGATTGCCAGACCGCGATTGTCAGAATGTCAAGTATCAGTGCCGGGTTGATCACTCTGTCCGAAGGCGTTGAGCCGGTCATTCAGATGACCTGCAGGGATCGTAACCGGATCGGGATGCAGAGTGATATCCTGGGCGCCAGCGCTCTTGGCCTGAAAAACCTGCTCTGCCTGACCGGCGACCATCAGAAATTCGGCAACCACCCCGGATCCAAAGGTGTCTTCGACATGGATTCCATTCAGTTGCTGGGAATGGTGAAAGGAATGCGGGATGACCGCGTTTTCCAGTGTGGGGAAGAGATCAAAAACCATGAACCCAGACTTTTTCTCGGTGCTGCGGCAAACCCCTTTGCCGGACCGGGCAATTACCGGGCCTCGCGATTAGGGAAAAAAGTCGCCAACGGCGCAGACTTCATCCAGACCCAGATTGTCTATAATGTAGAGAAGTTCGCCAATTTTATGAAAATGGTCAGAGATCTCGGCCTCCATGAAAAGGTCTATATCCTGGCCGGAGTCACCCCTCCACGCTCCCTCGGGATGGCGAGATACATGAAGAATTTCGTCCCCGGCATGGATGTGACGGACGAGGTCATCAATCGTCTGAAAGGGGCTAAAGACAAGGAAGATGAAGGGATCAACATCTGTGTTGATATTATCAACCAGGTCCGGGAAATTGAAGGCGTCGCCGGTGCCCATATCATGGCTATTGAGTGGGAAAGTGCGGTTCCTGAAATCGTAAAGAGGGCAGGACTTGCCTCCAGACCGGTTTTTGATGATGATCAGGCAACAGTTATCGCAGAGAGCAAGATAGAGATACGGGATACGCAACCGGTACCGAAGGAAACCATCGCCACCGATGATGTCATGGCACACGCCAGAGCCGAGGCTGCAAAGATCATAGCCGAAGCAAAGGCCGAAGCTGCCAGACTTACATCCGGGGCCTTGAGCGGAACTTCAACTGTTGCGGCTCCCGTTCAGACAAGTATTGAATCAGAGGATGCAGGAGAACATGAAATGAATGAAAAAGAACGGTTGTTGGCCCTTGAGTCGGTCCGTACCGGCTTGAAGGCCCTCAAAAAATCATTGGGGCTCTCGGATGAACAATTTGAGGCCCTGACCAATTTCGCCGGTGCTGAAGCAGTATTGCTGAAAGAGCCCCCTGTCGGTGTCGCCGGAAAGATTTCTCCAGCGGCAACCCCGGCTCCGGCTGCCCCTGTAGCTCCGGCGGCTCCAGCAGCGGCTCCCGCACCTCAGGTTGAGTCTGCAAAAGCTCCTGCGGCAGCAAGCAAAGCCGACGATTCAGCGCAAAAGGAAAAAGAAGCGGCAGAGGCAAAAGCCAAAGCGGAAGCGGAGGCCAAGGCGAAGGCAGCTGCGGAGGCAAAAGCCAAAGCCGAGGCCGATGCGAAAGCGGCGGCCGAGAAGAAGGCCTCTGAAGAAACAAAGAAAACGGCTGCAGCTCCGGAAAAGAAACCGGCTCCGGTTGCCGCTGCCGGTGGTGGGCTGGTTACGGCAACCCAACTGGCGGTAGAGCAGACTCCACTTGCTTCCCGGGCCGGCAAAATTCCCGCAGATCACTATACTGCAAAATACAACGGCAAAATCAGAGAAATCTCGCTTGGCAATGACAGCGGAATTGTCAAAGTCGGAGGCAGCAACACCCTTCCTTATCAACTTTTTGAAGGCGCCATGCCGAACAAACCTCTGATCGCGATGGATATCCTCGATATTAAGCCCACCGAATGGCCGACTACCCTGACCCGCCATTTCGAGGGGGTGATGGACAACCCGGTTGACTGGGCAAAGAAATGCGTTGCCGACTATCATGCCGAAGCAATCTGCCTTTCCCTGGAAAGCACTGATCCCAATGGGATGAACCGCAGCTCTGCCGATGCCGCGAAAGACGCCGCCGCAGTCATCAGCGCCGTTGACGTCCCGATCATCCTCTGGGGCTGCAACAATGCCGAGAAAGACACGGAAACCCTTCGTGAGATTACCTCCAGAATCGGTGACAAAAAGGTCTGCCTGGCGCCTCTGTCGGACGCCAATTACCGTTCCATCGGCGCAACCGCCATGGCCTTCCAGCATCCGATGGTTGCCGCCTCACCGATTGATGTCAATCTTGCCAAGCAGCTGAATATCCTGCTTGAAAATCTTGGTGTTTCACTCAATTCCGTCCTCATTGATCCCTCCATCGGCGCGCTCGGCTACGGTATTGAGTACACCTACTCCGTTATGGAAAGAATCCGTCTGGCGGCGATGACCCAGCAGGATGAGAAGCTCCAGGTGCCGTTCATCTGCAACCTCGGTCGCGAAGTCTGGAAGACCAAGGAAACACGGTTGCCGAGCGACGAACTCATTGGCGATCAGGAAAGACGCGGGGTTCTGATGGAGGCGATGACCGCTTCCTGCATGATGATGGCCGGGGGAGAGGTTCTGATCATGAGACACCCGCAGTCCATTGCCCTGACCAGGTCGCTCATCGACGGTCTTATCAGTTAATAACAGGTTATTTGTTATTGTTGCCCCCGTTGGGGAAAATTAAAACATCAGGAGTTACAAATGTCCAAGATCATCTGTTCAGCTGCCATCAGAGGGGCTCACAAGATTATCGACATGGCCGAGGAGACTTTTGAAGAGGCCATTAAGAAATATGGTGAAAATCAGGAAGTAGGTTTCCCGAACACCGCATATTTTCTACCGACCATTTACTCAATGCTCGGCGCCAAGGTTGCCAATCTCGGCGACATGAGGGATATCTTCAAGGAATGCCGGAAATTGCTGCCGCCTGTTGTTTCCGACAATCTGTGGCTTCCTTACCTCGCCCAGGCTCTTGATGCCGGAATGGCCACCTTCTTCGCCGAAGAGATGTACGAGGCAATCCGTTATCTGAATGACAACAATTTCTATACCAAAACGGAAGATCCCACCGACAAAAATATCTGGCTGGGAGCCGCCGATGATGTCGTTTTCAGGAAAAGGGGCGTTGAATTCGTCGACGGCACCGCCCCCGGTTTCGCCGCGATCATGGGCGCTCCGCCGGACAAGGAAACGGCTAGCAAGATCGCCCTGGAACTCCAGGAAAAAAATCTTTACATCTTCATGCATGATGAGACCAACGGCGTCAAGATGGCCGACCAGCTGGTTGCCGATGGTGTTCAGGTCGGCTGGAACACAAGGCTCGTTCCCTTCGGCCCGACCTATACCTCCGCCGTGTTCTCCATCGGTTTTGCCTGCCGGGTCGCCATGGCCTTCGGCGGGATCAAGCCTGGCGACTACAGAGGAAACCTGTTGTACAACAAAGACCGGACCTTTGCCTTTGTCATGGCCTTCGGTGATGTTTCAGATGAATGGTATGCCAATGCCGCCGGTGCGATCAACTGGGGCTTCCCGACCATCTCCGACTACGACATTCCGGAGGTTCTTCCCACCGGGGTCTGCACCTACGAGCATGTGGTCAGCAATGTTCCTCACGATGAGATCGTCCAGAAGGCCATTGAGGTTCGCGGTCTGAAGGTCAATATTTCCAAAATCGACATCCCGATGTCTTTCGGTCCGGCCTTCGAAGGGGAACGGATCCGTAAAGATGATCTCTTCATGGAGTGCGGCGGTGGCCGGACCAGTGGGGTCGAAGTCCTGATCTCCAAAGACATGTCTGAAGTTGAAGATGGCCTGGTGACCGTCGAAGGCCCGGATATCAAAGACATTAAAGAAGGGCAGAATCTGCCGATTGCCATTCTGGTTGAAGTTGCCGGTCGGGAAATGCAGTCTGATTTCGAACCGATCCTTGAACGACAGTTCCATCACCTGATCAATTACATCCAGGGCATCATGCACATGGGACAGCGGAACATCATGTGGGTCAGGATCGGCAAGGCGGCAGTAGAAAAAGGCTTTTCTTTCGCCCACTTCGGCAAGGTTCTGCATGGAAAACTTCATCAGGAATTCGGGGCTATTATCGACAAGATCCAGGTGAAGATCTACACCGAGCAGGACAAGGTTGAAGAGGTTCAGGAGCTTGCCAAGAATGTGTATGCCGAGCGGGATAAGCGCCTCGGCAGCATGACCGATGAAACCGAAGAGGTCTTTTACAGCTGCACCCTGTGCCAGTCGTTTGCGCCAAGTCATGTCTGTATCATCACCCCGGAAAGGATCGGGATGTGCGGTGCCTACAACTGGCTTGACGGCAAGGCATCCTACCAGATCAACCCCACCGGACCGAACCAGCCCATCGACAAGGGCGAGTGTCTTGACGAAAAGCTTGGCGTTTTCAAGGGCATTAACGATTTCGTCAATCAGGCTTCCCGGGGCGCCGTCACCGACCTTTCCTGCTATTCGCTGATGACGGACCCGATGACCGCCTGCGGCTGCTTTGAGGCAATCGCCGCCATGCTTCCCCAGTGTAACGGGATCATGGTCGTCAACCGCGATTATATGGGCATGACCCCCAGCGGCATGAAGTTCACCACCCTGGCCGGGATGGCCGGCGGTGGTGCCCAGACCCCAGGATTTATGGGGGTCAGCAAACATTACATGACCAGCCCGAAACTGTTCATGGCCGAAGGAGGTCTTGAGAGGGTGGTATGGCTGCCCAAGGCGATGAAGGAAGAGATCGCCGACAAACTGAAAGAACGCTGCGAAGCAATTGGCAAACCTGAGCTTTTTGACATGATCGCAACGGAAGAGAACGGTACCACCGAAGAGGAGATCCTTGACTTCCTCAAGAAGAAGGGACATCCGGCTTTAGCCATGGAATCAGTTGTTTAACAGCAAACACGTTTATAAAAATTAAATTTACATATTTACTGGAGGAACAGAAAGATGGCTTTAACCGGAATACAGATCCTCAAAATGCTCCCCAAAAAGAATTGCGGGGAATGCGAGATTCCGACCTGCCTAGCTTTTGCCATGAAAGTTGCAGCCGGTCAGGTTGAGATCGGCGTTTGTCCTTACGTGAGCGATGCGGTCAAAGAGCAGATAGGAGAGGCGTCGGCGCCGCCCATCCGAACCATAAAATTCGGTGGTGCCAACACTTTTACCATGGGCGGTGAGACCTGCCTTTACCGTCATGAAAAACGTTTTGAGAATCCCACCGGCATTGGTGTTCTGGTTACCACCGAGATGGCGGATGCGGATGTTGACGGACGCATCGCCAGATTCAACTCCATTCGCCTCGAAAGAGTTGGGGTTGAGATGAAGGCAGATATCATCGCGGTAAAAGATGCCAAAAATGATGCCGGTTCTTTCACGGCCCTGATCAAGAAGGTTCTTGACGGTGCCGCAGATGCCAAGCTTGTCCTGATCAGTGACAGCGCCGCCAATCTGAAGGCCGGGGCGAACGCCTGTGGCGATCGCAAGCCACTTCTTTTTGGCGCGACCACGGATAACGCTGACGATATGGCTGCGGCAGCCAAGGAGTGCGGGTGCCCTCTCGGGATCAAGGGAAGCAATCTCGACAATACGGTTCAGATTGCCGAAAAACTGATCGCCGCAGGGTTGAAGGATCTGGTGATCGATACCGGAGCCAGAACCATGCGAGCCGCCCTGGAAGACAATATTGTCGCCAGAAAATCAGCGGTGACAAAAAAATTCAAACCACTCGGCTTTCCGACGATCACCTTCCCCTGTGAGATGTGTGATGATCCGCTGATGGAGGCAATGATCGCCTCGGTCCTCATCGCCAAATATGCCGGGATCGTTATTCTTTCAGACCTGCAGGGCGACATCCTCTTTCCGTTGTTCCTGGAGAGGCTCAATATTTTCACCGATCCGCAGCGGCCGATGGTTGTTGAGGAAAATGTCTACCCGCTGAACGGGCCTGGTGAAAACTCACCGGTGCTCATCACCTGTAATTTCTCTCTGACCTACTTCATCGTTTCAGGCGAGATTGAGGGGAGCAAAGTTCCTTCCTGGCTTCTGATCAAGGACACCGAGGGCCTCTCGGTTCTTACTGCCTGGGCCGCCGGCAAGTTCGGGTCTGATATGATCGCCCAGTTTATCAAGAAATCAGGGGTTGAAGACAAGGTGAAACACCGGGAGCTGATCATCCCTGGCTATCTCGCCTCCATGAAAGGTGAACTTGAGGAAGAACTGCCCGGCTGGACCATCACCATTGGTCCACGTGAAGCGGGTCATCTGCCCTCCTTCCTGAAAGAGTGGAAGCCGGCAGCCTGATCCAAAGCGACAGACTCTCAGCGGTTCCAATTATTAAATTCATTTCAGGGGCAAGGCTCAAGTCTCCCCTGATCCAGATTGTCCGGGCCTGATTGGAGGAGCCGGATTCGACTGATAAAGTTTCAAAACATGAACATTACAATAAACGGAAACAAGGTCACTGCGGAGGAGGGGATAACCATCCTTGAAGCCGCACGCCGCGCGGATATTCATATTCCGACATTCTGCAGTGTCGACGGCAAAAAGAGCGCTTCCCCTTGCGGACTCTGCTCTGTTGAAATAGCCGGCCGGGAAGAGCTTGTCTGTTCCTGTGACACGGTTATCATTGAAGGGATGGAGATTGTCACCGATTCCGAGCAGCTCAAGGAATATCGGAAGCAAAGACTGGCAATCCTTACCCCGAATCATTTCGGCGACTGCAAGGCGCCCTGCAATCTGACCTGCCCCGGTCAAATCAATGTTCAGGGATATATCGCCCATGTTGCCAAGGGCCAGTATGAAGAATCCGTCCGTCTGGTCATGGAAAGAAACCCTTTTCCGTTTTCCGTGGGCAGGGTCTGTCCACGTTTCTGCGAGACCCGGTGCCGCCGTATTCTGGTTGACGAACCTGTTTCAATCAATCATTTGAAACGATTTGTCGCCGACTGGTGCATGAATCATAAAATCGATCTCAAGATCCCGAAAGAAGGCCCCACCGGCAAGAAGGTGGCGGTTATCGGGGGAGGGCCTTCCGGCCTCACCGGTGCATTTTACCTGGCGAAAAAAGGACATGAGGTCACGGTTTTTGAAGCAGAAAAAAAACTGGGCGGGATGCTCAGATATGGATTCCCCGATTACAAAATCCCGAAAAATGTCCTTGATTATGAAATAGCCTCCATCCTGCGTCTTGGCATCAAGGTTGAAGCAGGAAAAAGGTGGGGAAAGGATTTCACCCTTCATGAACTGAAAGACCGGGGTTTTGACGCCACCCTGATTACCATTGGTGCTCCCGTTGACCAGCCTTTTGAAATTCCGGGATCAGATCTCCCGAATGTGATCCCCGCGCTCCGTTTCCTGCGGGATGTGAATGCCGGAGTCAAAGGTAACTATGGACGCAGGGCTGCGGTAGTCGGCGGGAACAACGGCGCCATGGAGGTCGCCAGATCGCTGATCCGTAAAGGAGTGAATGAGGTTACCGTCATTTACCCCCGGGCCAAGACCGAAATGACGGCCAACCAGAGAAATATCCGGGAAGCGGAAAAGGAAGGCGTCCAGTTTCTGTTGATGGCTTCGCCGGTCAAGATCACCGGTACCGAAAAGGGGCTTGATATCGATCTGATCCGCATGAAACTCGGAGAACCGGACAGCAAGGGCATCAGAAACCCTGAACCGATCCCCGGCTCATCAAATGTCCTGCAGGTTGACACGATTATCTCCTCACTCGGGCAGATGGCCTGCGAAAAATCTTTGCCGGGCGGAACCCTTGAAGAATCTCTGGAGCTGACTGAGAAAAACAATATCAAGGCCAATCCGAGAACCTCTCTGACCAACCATCCGGGGATTTATGCCGCAGGGGATGTGACCAGCGGTCCGCGGTCTGTTATTCAATCCGTGGTGGCCGCGCGCAGATCGGTTGAAAACATCCATGCCCAGATCATGGGGGTTGACAAGGAACCGGCGGAAAGCCGCTTCAACTTCACCCGCGGTCGCTCCTTCGATGACGTTGATCTGCGCTGTTTTGAAGGAGTCAATGTCAAACTCCGAGAAAAGATGCCGACCAGACCCCCTGAAATCAGCGTTCAGGACTTCGATGAGGTTAAACTCGGATTCAATGAAAAGATGGCCGTCAGTGAGGCGAAGCGCTGCCTTTCCTGCGGCTGCACAGCGTTTGAACGCTGTGATCTGAAGGAACAATGTATAGATCTCGGAGTTGATCCGACCAAGACCGGGATGGCAACAACCCCCCTGTACAGCAAAGACAACAGTCATCCGACCATCATTGTTGATCTGAACAAATGTGTCTACTGCCAGAAATGCTTCAACAGCTGCGAATACGGAGCAATCGAACTTTCTGCCGGTTCCTTTGATGAACAGGGAGGAGCCAGGGAAATCAGTTTCAGATTCAATGAAAAATGTGTTCATT
>JAHJIQ010000038.1 GCA_018823285.1 Pseudomonadota bacterium | reverse complement strand
TCGGATGTGAACCCTTTTCCCCAGGTGAACTCGCCATAGATTTCAAAGACTAAATCATCCGGGAAAATCAGGAACAACTGGCGCGGCGGATTTTTCGTTTCCCGATCTCTTACCACCACCCCTTTGATCGTCTTGCCGACACGAAGCCTCACGTAATCGTTCATTCTCATTTCCAATCTCCTTTTTCATTTTTTGTCATTACACTTCTTCTCATCTGTCTTCCTCCATTTCTCATTTATTTTTCATTTATATCCGGCAGTAAAAAACACTTCGGCTTTTATCCCAGTAAAGAACCAGGGGGAGGACATCCGGCGGCCCAGGTGCAAACTTTATTTTAAAAACACTCATGAAAGATGCGGGTTAGACACAAATTCTGTTCAGTAAATCTGCCATGGCGGTGAGTTGGTGGTCGGTAAGCCGTTCGTGCAGCGGCAGATGAAGCGCCCGGTCGAAGAGGGTTGCCGCCTCGGGGCAATCGGTGTCGCCGGTGAATGCGGCGCAGTCATCGGCGATCTCGGCCCCGATCCCGGCATCGTAGCCGTTTTGCAAGAGGATTTTCCTGATTTTGTTTACATCTCCTCTGACCTTGACCACAAAAAAATAGTAATTGGCCTTGCCCCCCGGAATTTCACCCTGGGGGTGGCAGGAGTCTGGAAGATGCGCCTTGAGCAGCGCTGCCTGCCTCCGCCTTTTTTCAACCCGGGCCGGGAGTGACTTCAAGCGCATCAGACCCAGGTCTGCCTGGACGGGACCATATCCTTTCGGTTTTGCCGGTGGCGGCTGGATGAGCCGGTAGAGACGGGTTATCAGCTGTTGGCCGTTCTTGGTGGCCAGGATGGTCAGGGGGATTCGGGCCAGGCCGGTGCTAAACATGAAACGTTCGAACAGGGCCGCCCTGACCTTGGCGGTTATCGGGGCGGCTGGCTCCACGTCCGCGGCTGCCTGTCGGATCACGGTCTCCAGGTCCGGGTCGTCGGTCACCACCATGCCGCCCCCATAGGTATTGATGGGCTTGATCGATTCGAAACTGAAGAAGGCGGCGTCACCCAGCAAACCCGTGGGGCGGTCGTCAAGAAAACTGCCGGCGGCATGGGCGCAGTCTTCAATGACTTTGAGTCCTTTTGCTCGGGCCAGCTCCATGATCTGGCCCATCGGGGCCGGATTGCCGAAGAGATGCAGGACCAGAATGGCCGAAGTCCCGGCAGTGATCCGGCGGTTGATCGATTCAGCGGTGACATTCCAATGATCAGGATCGATATCTGCGGTGACCGGAATCAGACCGAGATCGGTGATCAGCGGCACCAGGTCTTTCAGGGTATAAGCGGGGATGATCACTTCGCTGCCCCGGGGCAGTTTTAGTCCGGCGAGAATCAGTTTCATGGCGAAACGGCCGGAGCCGGTGACGATTCCGGCGCGGCGGCCAATGGCAGCGGCGAATCGGGATTCCCATTCTTTGACCGGATCAGGGCAATCCGGATCTGAAAATTTCGACCCGGAAGCGAGGAGTAACCGGCGAAGTTCACCCGGTTCGGTATCAATATATCGCCTGGGAATCGTCATTTGTAACCGGAATAGGTTTTCAGATCATGCAGGATCGTCCACAGCTCGCCCAAAAGTCCCGCAGTTGTAAAGCGGATGGCGATCTCGGCATTGGTGGTATCCCAGCATCTGCCGGCACAGGAATCGACTTTATTGCGCAGCTGCTGGAACTCGGCGGAGCGCCAGATGGTGTCGAGCGATTTCTCATGCAGATCAAGAGTACTCGGCAGATCAACACAGGGGGACACTTCGCCCCATGGTGAAACGGCGCAGGATGCATAGCCCGCATAGCAGTCATGCCAGCGCAACGGTTCATGATAGAAGTCGGTAATGGAGCCGAGAAAGATATCCGACGATGTCCGGATGCCTTTTTCCGCCGCCAGTTTCTTGCTTCCGGCAATTTCACCCTTGAGCTCTTTCAGGTCCTCTTCGGAGAAAATGAGGTCATCAAACTGTTCTTCCGGCCGGTGTTGATGCTGGAGGTTGGTGTGGATGGGGGCAAAGCTGATTTTGTTGCAGCCGAGGTCAGCGGCCAGCAGGACCATTTCCGGCATCTCGCGGAAATTCTTCCTGGAGATGGTGCAGTTGATATTGATCGACAGTTCGGGCAACGCTTTTCTGAGTAATTTGATCCCTGCAACCGTGGAGTGAAAGGCCCCGGTTTTGCCGCGCAGGGTATCGTGAATGAGCGCATCACCGGAGTCCAGTGACACCGAAATGGATTTCAGGGATGTGGCGGTCAGCTTCCGGACGCATTCCTCGTTGAGCAGGGTGCCGTTGGTGCAGATATTGGCGGCAATGCCCGCCTCCTTGATGAGTTTGAGAATCCGGAAAATATCAGGGCGGAGCAGGGGTTCTCCGCCGGTGATGGAAATAACCAGCGTGTGCAGACGTTTTGCCGCGGCAACAAGGTTTTCAAGATCTTCAAAAGACAAAAGCTGCCGGTCGGCGTTCTGCTCGGCGCGCCACTGATCTCCGCACATGGCGCAACGGAGATTGCAGCGGTCCGTTATCCAGAGAAGCAGGATGGGGAGTGATTTCGGAGGCCTGCGAAGCGAGCGGCTGAGTCGGATGTCAACATATCGAGCCAAGGAAGTGAGAGGGTTCATTCTGACAGGCACTCAGGTAATCTCATGGTTTTGATTGGAAATATTTTTCCGATCACAGGCTATGGTAGAAATTATTAGTATATTAGGGTAGATAAAGAGCCTTTACAAGTGATTAATAACGGTCTGGCCGCGTGGTTTTTTCTGCCACCTTGCCCCTTTCTGGTTTGTGGGAACTATCCTGTTGGATGAGAACGGAAAAATGATACCCCTCAGGCAGGGTTTGACGGTAGTGATGCCGGCCCGGGACGAAGAGGTGCACCTGCGTGATGCGGCCGGGGTGGTGCTTGATGTAGTGCCGCGCTATTTTGCGGATTTTGAACTGATTATTGTCAATGATGGGAGTACTGACCGGACCGGGGAAATCGCCGAAGAGCTGGCCGCCTCCCATCCACGGGTTATGGTCGTCCATAACCTTCCGGCCCGAGGCCTTGGCGGGGTTGTGCGGCAGGGGATTGAGAAAGCCCGGATGGGATTATTCATGTATGTTGACAGCAAGGGGGCCACTCCGGAGGCGGCTCTGGATAAGATTCTCGGCTGTCACGGCCATGCCGATCTGATCATTCCCTATCCGACCAACACCAGGGAAAGAAATAAAATCCGCAACCTGATCTCCTGGGCGTACAAACAGCTCCTGAACCTGCTTTTTGGACTTCGACTCCGGTACTATAATCACCTTGTACTATATCGGACGAGCCAGGTCCGCGGGATTAAAGCCGGAACAGATTCTTATGCCTTTCAGGCGGTGTACATCATCAAGCTCTTAAAGGGTGGCGCGAGTTTCATGGAAGTCGGGGTAGAGGATTGTTTTAATCTTGAAGGGCGGAAGAGCAAGGCCTTTTCCATCAGCAATATGATCGGTATAAGCCTCGCCCTGCTGAGACTTTTCCGTCAGATACACTCAAGGAATGAACAGGATGGGTGAAAAACTCAAGGTCCATACCCACAACGAATGGGATCCCATCCGTGAGATCGTGGTTGGGACCATTGATAATGCGCAGATGCCTTCCGTGAAGGATGAATCTCTCCACAGTGTCAATTACGGAAACCTGAGTGAGGATCATTTTCGTAAGACGCGGACCGGGCCTTATCCGGATCGGGTCATTGACGAGACCCGTGAGGATCTGTCTCTGTTTGTCGAGGCTTTGGAACAACAGGGGGTTCGTGTGCATCGCTCGCGGGCCGATGACTTCAGCCGGCACTACACCACTGCTGACTGGTCGGCCGATGGCTATTATGCCTACTGTCCACGGGATTCGATCTTTACGGTGGGTGAACAGGCCATTGAAACGCCGATGGTCCTGCGTCATCGAGTTGATGAGGCCGAACGTACCCTGCGCCATCTTTTTGCGCATACGGTGAGGGCGCCGCGCCCCCGGCTGCTTGATTCGATGTATGACCGCAGTGTGCTCGGTCGTTTTACGCTCTGCAATGAAGAACCGGCCTTTGATGCCGCCAACCTGCTTAAATGCGGGCGGGATATAATATTTCAGATTTCGAATACCGGGAATTACCGCGGCGCTGCCTGGCTGCAGGAGCACCTGGGGGCGGATTATCGGGTGCATCCGGTGGACAATGTCTATGCCTATATCCATATCGATTCCACCATTATTCCGCTGCGTCCCGGTCTTGTGCTGCTCTGTCCGGACCGGGTCAAGCCCGATAACGTGCCGCCTTTCTTCAAGAACTGGGATAAAATCTGGGCGCCTGAACCGGATCCCATGGACTTTGATCCGGTCCTTGATCCTTCTTCAAAGTGGATTGCCATGAATATCGTAAGTCTGTCCCCGGAGCTTGTGATGGTCGAAAAGAATCAGACCAATCTCATGCGTGCCCTGGAAAAACACGGGATTAACAGTATGCCTGTGCAACTCAGGCATATGAGATCACTGGGGGGAGGGCCCCATTGCATCACCCTTGATGTCAGGCGTGAAGGCACGCTGGAGGACTATGCATGAGCGAGCACCTGATTCCCTGGTGGCGCATCGATCTGGGAGATTCTGAAGCAGAGAGTGTCCGACAGGCAATCAATGCCCGATGTATTAACCAGGGCAAGCTGTGTCGAGAATTTGAAGAGCGGGTTGAGGCGAGATTAAACGTCGGGCATGCTGTAACCTGTGCAAACGGCAGTGCTGCGCTGTTTCTGGCTCTTCTTTCCTGTGGTGTAGAACCCGGAGATGAAGTTATTGTCCCGGCGGTTACCTATATTGCTACAGCCCATGCTGTGAAACTGGCCGGAGCGAGGGTTCGGCTGGTGGATGTTCAGGAAGATCGGCCTTTGCTGGACCCCGTGGCGGTGGGCAGAGCCATTACACCCCTTACCAGAGCAATCATTGCTGTCCATCTGAATGGTTGTGCCTGCGATATCAACGGTTTGCGTCGTTATGGCCTGCCGGTGATCGAAGATGCTGCCCAGGCTTTTTGTTCGCGCGGGCCTGATGGCTGGTTGGGAACTCTTGGTGATGCCGGTGCTTATTCAATGTCGATTGCCAAGATCATGACGACCGGCGAGGGCGGTTTCATGGTATCAAATAACAGGAATACTGCAGGCGCTGCCCGGTGTCTGAGAAATCAGGGGGTTGAAGTCATCGCAGACAATGTCTTTGACCGATTCGGTTTTAATTTTCGGTTGACCGACATACAGGCAGCAATAGGTCTGGCTCAGTTTGCACAGTTACCTCGAAAGATTGAAGCAGTTCGTAATGTGTACAGGTTTTATCGGGAAGCTGTTCCTGGCTTACATATACTGCCGGTGGATTTGGACGGTGGCGAGTTACCGTTATGGACCCAGGGGGTAAGCAGCAACCGGGATTTTTTGATTTCCCGATTGGGCGAACAGGGAATACAGGTCCGCCCTTTTAATCCTTGTCTTGCCGATAGTCCCCAGCTTGAAGCGACTGGTGATTTTCCTAATGCACGGAGATTTGCCGAGCAAGTTTTTACCCTGCCATCGGGACCGGACCAGTCAGGAGAAGATCTGGAAAAAGTCGCCCGTGCCCTGCGTGAGGTGGTGTGATGAGGGAGGCGCCGGGAGCTCTATTCAATGACCAGTCCTGTCTGGTTGTCGATCAGACAATGGTTGAAGAAATAAAGCAGCGAGCCTTATCCGACCCCAGGGGCCGTTTTCGACTCTGTCTGCACCACAGACCATCGGATGGTGTGCAGCAGATGATTATTGCCTGCACTCCCCGCAGTTACTCGGCGCCGCATCGTCACCCCGGGCGCGTTCTTTCCTACCAGATGATCGAAGGGCGGCTGTCCGTGGTGCTCTTCGACGACAACGGCAGGGTGGAACAGGTCTTTCGCCTCGGCGGAGATGGGCCTTTCTGCCTGTGGCTGGGGGCGTCGCAGTGGTACATGCCGCTGGCCGAGACGGAGACGGCGGTTTTCTGCGAGGTACTGCAGGGGCCGAATGCGGACGATCAGGCGGTAGAGTGGGCCCCCTGGGCGCCGGAGGAGGGAGGGCCCGAGGCAGCCGCTTATCTGCGGAAACTGGGTTGCGATGTTTTGGGAATTGGGGTTGAGTACGAAAAGCAGGGCCTGGATTGCCCGGATGTGACTGGAAAAGTGGTGGCATGATGTATAATTCTGATTCTGATTGTGAGGCTGGTGTCGATTCCCGGTCGCCGTTGATCATCCCCGAGACGTATAATTATGTAGGAGTGTTTTTAGCCTTGCACTGCAATCTTCGTTGCTCGTATTGCATCAATCGCTTTGGTGAACTTGACTGTTCCCGGCCGCTTCTTTCCGGGGAGGCATGGGTCGCCGGTCTCAACCGGATTGTCAGTCGCGGTGATCTGCCCATTACCCTGCAAGGTGGAGAGCCCAGCCTGCATCCCGATTTTTATGAGATTATCAATGGCATCCGGCCCGACCTGAACATTGATCTGCTGACCAATCTGCAGTTTGATGTTGATGAATTCATGGAACGGGTGACCCCTGCAAGAATCCGGCGGGAGGCGCCATATGCCTCAATCCGGGTTTCCTATCATCCGGAGAGCATGGACCTGGACAAGTTACTGTTCAAAGTTCTGAAAATGGTTGAAAGGGGCTATTCCATCGGGGTCTGGGCTGTGGCCCACCCTCAGGCCATGGTCGCTATTGCGGAAGCCGGAGAAAAATGTTCGACCCTGGGAATTGATTTCAGGACCAAGGAATTTCTCGGCGGTTATCAGGGGAAGATCTACGGGTCCTATAAGTTTGCCGGGGCGATCGGGGGGCGCACGGGCAGACGGGTTGAATGCCGGACCAGTGAACTTTTGCTCGGGCCTCACGGGGATCTGTACCGCTGTCACAGTGATCTCTATGGCGGGCGGCAGTCCTGTGGGCATCTGAATGCCCCGGACCTGCAGCTGAGCGAGTGTTTTCAGGAGTGTGATTATTTCGGTGACTGTAATCCCTGTGATGTTAAAATCAAGACCAATCGCTTTCAGGAATTTGGCCATACCTCGGTAGAGATCAGGTTTGCCGAGCAGACAGAGGCGGGAGGAGCGTCCGGTGTTTGATCCTGATTTTGACCGACAGAAACTGATGTTTCACCCGGCGCCGGTAGCACACTGGCTGGCGGCAGGAAAAACCGCCGGCCCCCTGTACACTGAACTGGAATTGAGTAACCGCTGCAATTGCCGCTGCCTGTTCTGCGGGGTGGACCATCAGGTAAACAAGACCGGAGCGATGATGCGCCTGCCGCTGGCGGAAAAGATTATCGGCGGCCTTGCGGAATGCGGCAATAAATCACTGATGCTTTGTGGGAATGGCGAGCCGCTTCTGAATCCGGATGTTCTGGAAATTGTCCGCTTTGCAGCCGGCCGGATGAGTGTTTCCATCACCACGAACGGCAGCCCTCTCAACGCGAGCAAGCTCCCGCTGATCGACAGCCTGGAGTGGATCAGGTTCTCGATTAACGGTTGTAATCCGAATAATTACGGTGAGATTCACGGCACAAATCCGGAGGTGTTCACCAGGGTGATCGAAAATCTGGTCGCCGCGGTTGAGCGCAAAAAAAGGATGAAACTTCCGGTCACCATCGGGACCCAACTGGTCCTGCTCCCTGAAAACGCCGCTCTGGTAAAAGATTTCGCCGAAAACCTCAAGGAGATCGGCGTTGATTATTTCAGTGTTAAGCCGTATTCTCAACATCCCTTGAGTGAAAATCGTCTGGCAATCGATTACCGCGACTATCTCGACCTGCGGGAAGAGGTGCTGTCCCTGGAGCGCGATTCCTTCAAGGTGATTTTCCGGACAGCATCCATGCTCAAGGCCGGAGGGGCCAAAACCTACGGGCAATGTTTCGGGACCCATTTTATTTCCTTTATCTCCGCCAATGGCGATGTCTGGGAGTGCAATGTCTTTGTCGGCGATCCGCGCTTTTTCATCGGCAACGGTGGGGATGAATCGATCAGGAGCATCTGGGAAGGGGAGCGGCGGCAAAAGGTGGTGGAGTTTGTTGAGAATGAACTCGATCTCGGGTTGTGCCGGGATTTATGCCGGATGGATGAATGCAACCGGTTTTTATGGCGTTTGAAAAATCCGCTTCCCCATGATAATTTCATATAACCCGATTGAGTCGGTGAACCGATATGACAAGAAAGAAACATAAAGTTTTGATCATCAAGCTGGGGTATTCGGAGACCCTGATTCCGGAAATCGGCAACAGTTGCAGTCTCGGTGATGTCATGCGTTCGACGGTGGTCCTGCACCTTTTCAAGGATGACCATGTTACCTGGTTGACCGACGCTGCCGCGGTGCCGCTTCTGGAGGGCAATTCCTATATCGACCGCATTCTGGTTTTCGATCTCCTGACCGTCCTGCAGCTCGAGGAGGAACGGTTCGACAAGGTCATTAACCTGGAGAAGGTCCCGGGCATCTGTGCCATGGTAAACCGGATCAGCGCCTGGAGTCATTCCGGTTTTCGTTTCGACCCGGAGACCGGCCGGGCCGAGGCCTATGAGATGGCCCACGAGGCACTGGCCGTGGCTACCCGGGAAGACTTTAAAAAGCTGAACGACAAGAATTGGGCGGAAGTGCTTTTTGACATGCTGGGCGCTACCTGGAATGGTGAGAGCTTCATCCTTGGCTATCAACCAAAAAGCACCCCGGTGTTTGATGTCGGCTTTAATACCAACGTTGGTCCCCTGTTGCCGGTCAAGGCCTGGCCGGAAGAATACTGGCATGAGCTTGAGATGAAATTGACCGGGGATTTTTCTGTCAGTTATCAGCAGCATCTCAACAACCTTATCGGGTATATCGAATGGATAAACTCCTGTAAAATGCTGGTTACAAGCGATTCCCTGGGCCTTTATCTGGGGATTGCCCTCGGGAAAAAGGTCCTCGCCCTGTTTGGTCCCACCTCGGAAATCGATCAGTCCCCTCATCCCAACCTCAGATTTGTCAAGCCCGAATTGGCTCGGGATTGCATCCCTTGTCTGAAGAAACATTGCGATTATGACGACCCCTGCATGCGCTATATCTCCACGGACCAGGTTCTGGCGGTTATTCATGAGTGGCTGCCGGGTGAATGATTCCGTCCTGAAATATCTGCTGCTTTGCGTCAAGCTTGTGATCATGTTGTTGCTGGTGGGTTGGGTTGTCAAGCAGGTCCATTGGCAGGATTATCAATTTGTGGATCAGGAAGGAATCGTCTCGCTCCGTCCGGGTCTGATCTCCTGTCTGAGCGGATTCCAGCTGCTGCCCTTTCTGGCGGCACTGGGATTACAGTTCCTGACTGTGTATCTGACTGCCTGGCGCTGGCGACTGCTGATGTTTGTGCAGGGGATTGTTCTTGACGCCCGGAGCGTGGTCAGGCTTTCATTTCTGGGAGAGTTTTTTAATAATTTTCTCCCGGGCGCGATGGGCGGGGATGTGGTCAAGGCCTACTATGTCATGCAGCACAGCGGCAGGAAAGGGGCTGCTCTGGTCAGCATTTTTGCCAACCGTTTTGCCGGATTGCTTGCAATGGTCATTCTCTCCCTTCTCGTGCTGGCTGTGTGCCTGTTCCGGGATCAGGCCGAAGTGACAGCTCTGAGGCAACCGGCATTTTCGATTGTTTTCATCAGTGTTGCAATTGGCGCCGTGATGTTTGTCGCATTGAATGAACGGTTCAATAACTCCGCGATGCTGCGATGGTTGATCACCAGATTGCCCTTTTCTCGGCAACTGGAAGTTCTGCGCGCGGCAATGCACCTTCATCGGAAAATGGATGGTCTGCTGGCCCCGGTGGTCATTTATTCGCTGCTCATTGTTCTCGCCTTTGTCCTTTCCGTTATGTTTATCGGCCTGAGTCTTGGTATCAATCTGCATTGGTACCAGTATTTTCTCTATATGCCTCTGATCATGATGATCACGGCGGTGCCGATTACCCCGGGCGGGGTGGGGGTGATGGAGGAACTCTTCCTTTATTTTTTCAGCTCCGCCGGTGACCCGCAAAAGATCCTGGCCATGGCTCTGCTCTACAGGCTGACCCTGATTGTCACTGGGCTGCCGGGGGGAGTCGTTTTTCTTCGCTCCGAAAAAATATCCCGACAGGATCTGCAGGAGGGACTTGATAAGATGGAAAACGATCTGGCTTCTACTGGTTCTTGATACTTGAGAAGGCCGTGAAGTCTGGGGTTTTCGGGCTCGCGGCGGGCGCTTGCAAAAGATTGATATTGACGGAAGGGTGATTTTTTAACAGCCACTTCAAAGGCGTATTGGATATGGGTAGAGGTGAAATGGAATTTGATGTTTGTGTCATTGGCGGTTGCGGTCACGTCGGATTACCGTTGGGGATCTGTCTGGCCGGTGAAGGGAGATCGGTCGCAGCCCTCGATATAGATTCCGCTCTCATCGCCATGGTGAACAGCGGGACGATGCCCTTCAAGGAAGAAGGCGCGACTGAACTGCTTCAACGGGTGATTTCCGCTGGTAAATTCCGCGCAACCGGCGATCCGGCGCTTGTCTCGCGCAGTGAAGTCGTGATCTTTGTCATCGGCACCCCGGTCACCAGCCATCTGTATCCTGACTATTCTGATTTTTTTAATTCCATTCAGCGCTATCTGCCCCACTTTCGCGACGGACAGCTCATTATCCTGCGCAGCACGGTGTATCCGGGGGTGAGCGAGAAGGTCGTCCGGTTGATTGAGGAACACGGCTTGAAACTGGATGTTGCCTTCTGCCCGGAGCGGATCTCCCAGGGCGATGCGGTAAAGGAACTGTACGAACTGCCGCAGATCATTTCAGGGTTCTCTCCCGGCGCTGTGGCCCGGGCCCGGGAATTTTTTTCGGTATTGTCAGATGACATTGTTGAGTTGTCGCCGCTGGAGGCGGAGTTCGCCAAGCTCTTCACCAATACCTGGCGCTATATCCGCTTTGCGGTGGCCAACCAGTTCTATATGATTGCCAACAGCGCCGAACTGGATTTTTACAAAATCTATGATGCAATCACCCACAACTATCCGCGGGTCAAGGATATGCCCAAGGCCGGTTTTGCCGCCGGTCCCTGCCTGTACAAGGATACCCTGCAGTTGGCGGCCATGACCGGCAACACTTTTTTTCTGGGCCATTCGGCGATGCTGGTGAATGAGGGAATGCCGGATTATATTGTGTCCCGTCTTAAGCAGCGCTTCGCCCTGCCTGAAATGCGGGTCGGCATCCTGGGGATGGCCTTCAAGAAGGATTCCGATGATTCCCGGGAGTCTCTGGCCTGCAAACTGCGGAATATTCTGGTGAAGGACTGTCGTCAGGTGCTGGCTACTGATCCTTTTGTCAAGGAGGAGGGGCTCCTGCCGCTGGAAGAGGTGATCGAGCAAAGCGACATCCTGATTATCGGCGCCCCGCACTCCCGTTATGCGGAACTGGATTTTGCCGGGAAGGAAGTGATCGATATCTGGGATTTATACGGGAGGGGAGGGGTTATCTGAATGAAAATTCTGGTTACCGGTGCAGCCGGTTTCGTGGCAGGGTACCTGATCGATGAACTGTTACGCCATGGACACGAGATCGTCGGCATTGACAACTTTCAGAAGTACGGGCGGGTGGAAAAAAGTTACGCGGATCACCCCGCCTATCGTTTTGTCGAGGGTGATGTCAAGGATATCGACCTGCTGAAGGAGCTCCTTGCCGATTGTGACCAACTGGTCGCCGGGGCGGCAATCATTGGCGGTATTTCCCTTTTTCATGCCTATGCCTACGATCTGCTGGCCGAAAACGAAAGGATCATGGCCTCCACCTTTGACGCCGCTCTCTGGGCTGCCCGCGAGCGAAGGCTCAGGAAGATCAACGTCATCTCCTCGTCGATGGTCTATGAAAACACCTCAACCTATCCGACCACCGAAGGCGAACAGTTGCGTTGTCCGGCACCGTCATCCACCTATGGCTTTCAGAAGCTGGCCTGTGAATATTATGCCAAGGGGGCCTGGGAACAGTATCGGCTGCCCTATACGATCATCCGGCCTTTCAACTGCGTCGGTACGGGGGAAAAAAGAGCGCTCTGCGACAGCGAGATCCTGTCCGGCAATATCCGGCTGGCCATGAGCCATGTGGTTCCGGACCTGGTGCAGAAGATCCTCAAGGGCCAGGATCCTGTGCACCTGCTGGGCGACGGCAGCCAGGTCCGCCATTTCACCTATGCCGGCGACCTGGCCGAAGGAATCCGCCTCTGCATCGAAAAAGAGGAAGCACTCAACGAGGACTTTAACATCTCCATCGGCGTCTCGACCCGGATCGTTGATCTGGCGGCGTTGATCTGGCGGAAAATCAATGGTGACAAGCCTTTCCGGTGGGTGTCCGACGAGCCATTTCAATACGATGTCGCCAAGCGGGTGCCGAGTGTCGAAAAGGCGAGGAACCTTCTTGGTTTTGCGGCAACGACCTCCCTTGAAGAGTCCCTGGACGAGGTGATTCCCTGGGTCGCCGAGCAGATCCGGCTGGGAACGATCTGACCCCTTGCTTTTTTCTCTTGAGGAATTTCCCTTTTGAAATACGAGTCCCTTGACATCATTATTCCCGTTTATAACGAAGCGACAACCATTGCGGCTACCCTGGATGAGATTGGCGAGAAGCTCCATATTCCCTATCGTATTCATGTCATTTATGACCGTGAAGACGATACAACTCTGCCGGTTGTAAAGGAGTGTCGGCGGGAGAATGCAAATATCCGGCTGGTCAGGAATTGTCACGGGAAAGGGGCGCTTAACGCCATCAAGACCGGCCTGGAGTGCGTGAGCGGGGGGGTGGGATTGGTAATGATGGCCGATCTTGCCGATGACCCGGTTGCCGTGGACGGGATGTTCGCTAAAATCAACGAGGGGTATGATATTGTCTGCGGTTCACGCTATATGAAAGGCGGCAGGCAGATCGGCGGCCCCCTGCTCAAGAAAACCCTTTCCCGCCTGGCCGGAGTCTCCCTGCACTATTTGACCGGTCTGCCGACCCGTGATGCGACCAACAGTTTTAAAATGTATACCTCAAAGGTTCTTGCCGGCTTGACCATTGAAAGTCGGGGCGGTTTTGAGCTGGGGATCGAGCTTGTCGTCAAGGCGTATGCAGCCGGCTATGCCATTGCCGAGGTGCCATCGGTCTGGCGCGATCGCCTGGCCGGCGAGTCCCGCTTCCGTCTCTGGCGCTGGCTGCCAGGCTACCTGCGCTGGTACTGGTATGGAATACGTGCGACTATTGCGGGCCGTGGTCGGGTCGGGAACTGATGGGCCGGCGTCTTCCCGCGGTGAAAACGTTTCAGTTGTTTAAGAATGGTTTCACTTTGTCGAACACCATATCCGGGCTGATAACCTGCAGGCAGACATTGTCTGAACAGGATGTTTTACGATGGTTCAAGGCGCTGACGCATGGAGAACAGGCCAGCCCGGCGTAAATTGGAATGATCTTTCCGAGTGATCCGTAAAGCGCCGGTGTTTCCGGTCCATAAATTACGATTGCCGTCATGGTGGTGATGGATGCGAAATGGACCGGGCCGGAGTCATTGCTAATCATAAGGGTGGCGATGGAATAGAGTACGGGAAGGTCTTCAAGCTGAAATTGGCCGGTCAGGTTAAGACAGCGTTTATTGTTTATCCGGTTCATTATCCAGTCGGATCCGGGTTCCTCTCCTGGAGCTCCGGTCAGCACAATGATGCTCCGGGGATCCGCATCAAGGATTTTCCTGGTCAGTTCAACAAAATTTTCCGGCATCCAGCGCCGCTGGGGAAGCAGAGCACTGGAATTCGGGTTCACAATGATCAGCCTGTGGCAAGCCGGATCAAAATCCGGAAAACGTTCAATGATCCTCTGGACCATGGCGAGCTTGTCCTTTTCCGGGCATTGAAAAGGAGGAATCTTGATCTCTGAATCCGCAATAGAGGTTTTGGAATAGGGCCGTTCCGGTTTCGTGCTTATCAGGGCATTGACCAGGGCGATGAAATTTTTTGAAATATGGAGATACGGGTTGTAGGACACCTTTCGGTTATAGAAATCTCCCCGGTACAGACCTTCACTGTAATAGGCGAAAAAACCCACCTTTTCCGACGCACCTGAAAAGAGGGAGAGCAGGGCTGAAAATCTGGAAAAAAGTTCCAGGTCAATAACGGTATCAATTCTGTTGTGACGGCACCAGAAAATGAATTTTATAACGTCAAAAGCAAGAGATACCAGGTTGGATTCACGCAGGGTAAAGATGTTTTTTTCAGACACGGTGTTGAGGAGCTTCAGGCTTGGTCGATTTCTCTGAAAGATCACAAAATAGAGTTCGGCGGTAAAATGATTTTTTGCTTTGCGCATGGCTGGATCGGCGAGAATGGTCGAGCCCATTTCCGATAGCTCCAGAAACAGAATTTTTGAGGGCTTGACTGTGCGAATTGGCTTAAAAAACCTGAGGATGCTGAAGAGGACAGAGCAGGCAAAGGTGAGTGGCACTCCCACATAGAAATCGATTCTGCGCATGGTATCTGGTTTCATAATCTCTTCTGCCTGTTGCTTTGAAGCAGCGGGTGTAAATTATCCGAAAAGGTTGTATCGCACAATGCACCAGATGGCTCTGAATCCATCTCGCCAGCCGATCTTTTTCCCTTCTTCATAGGTGCGGCCATAATATGAAACCGGGACTTCATAAATACGGATTCCTCTGATCTTGGCGATCTTGGCGGTGATTTCGGGCTCGATCCCGAAACGTTTTTCGTGAATGGTGAAATTCTCCAGGACCTCGCGGCGAAAGACCTTGTAGCAGGTCTCCATATCGGTGAGATTCAGGTTGGTGAACAGGTTGGAAAGCAGGGTCAGAAAACGGTTGCCCACATAATGCCAGAAGTAGATGACCCGGTGGGCGCCGTGTCCGGCGAACCGGGAGCCGTAAACGACATCGGCCTTGCCGTCCAGAATGGGTTGGAGAAGTGTGGCGTATTCTTTGGGATCATACTCCAGGTCTGCATCCTGAATGATGATTATGTCTCCGGTGACTGCGCCAAATCCGGTTTTCAGAGCCGCTCCCTTTCCCTGGTTGTTTTCATGACGCAGGATTTTCAAATCGGGAGAGTGCAGTTTTTCCAGCACGTCCCCGGTCCCGTCGTCGGAACCGTCGTCTACCAGGATTAATTCCTTGTTGTAAGGGGTTTTCCGCACCGCATCAATCATCTGCAGAACAGTCGCTTTTTCATTAAAAACCGGAATGACTATGCTTAACGTAAACTTGTCGGTCATGATTTTCCCGTTAGTTTTTTACTGAGATTGTGATGAGTCAAACTTATTGGGGGTAGGGGATAATCAGTCGGTCATCCCCCATCCTGTAGATTGCCTTATGTTTCTCTACTGAATGATCCCATTGGAAGAGTTTATCTTTGAGCATTTTTACGGTTTCAGGGTTTTTATCCGCAACATTGGTTGTTTCCAGCGGGTCATTCTTCAGGTCGTAGAGCACCAGTTCGGCCAGATCATGCTTCCGGGCGGTGATAAAGCTCCACCATGAAAGTTTATTGAGCAGGGTGATGTTTTTCCTGAAGATCATCTTCCAGTCATTGGTTCTGATGGCAATGTCGCCTGGAGGGTAGCCCAGCTCGGCAAAGCTATCTTTAAGGGTTGAGCGATACCGGTCAATTTCAGCAAGTTCTTTCGTTGAAAACTGGGCTTTCCGGTCATTTTTCTGGAACTCCAGATACCATTTACTCAGGGTGTATTCCCACCAGGGCAGCCGGTCGATATAGGCGTATTCGCTGGGGGACCGGCCTTCCCCTTTGACAAGCGGCATCAGGCTGCCGCCTTGTGCCTCGTGGGGCGCCGGGATGTCGAGGTAGTCCAGGATGGTGGGCATGATATCGATCCCCTGGACCTGGGGGGTGATTTTTCCGCCGCTGAATTCATTGCCGGGGAACCTGATGATCAGGGCATTTTTGACCACGGTATCGGTCACATCATAATGGAAAAATCTGCCCCCTTCGCCAAGGTCTTCGCCATGGATGGAATGGAGAACAACCAGGGTGTTTTGACTGAGTTTGAGTGAATCGAGGAGCTTGAACAACTGGCCGATGAACAGATCGGTGTAGTAAACTCCCGCATCATAGCGGCCGTTGACGTAGTCGACATCGGCGGCGGTAAGCTGGTGGGCTGCGGAGAAATCCCAGAAGAATTCATTGTTGTAGACCCGGGAAAAGATGTCATAGGAGGGGCTGCCTTTGGCCCGGCCATTCTTTTCTTTGAGCGGAAATTGTTCCCAGAACGGTTTGTACCCGGGAGGATCATATCTGGTCTGCATCGCTTTCGGCACGGTCGCCCCGTAGGGCATATGGATGGCGCCGCTGCCGATCCACAGGAAAAACTTTGTATCCTTGTTGGCGCTGAGCCAGCTGAAGGCGTCGGTCGGGACTTTCCGGATGCTGCCTCCACCGGGCCCCCTCTTGGTTCTGCCGAAATGATCAAAGTCTCTGGAGAAAACGTCTCCGGGGTTGACCATGGTTTTTTCTTCGGTGTCATAGCGCATGAAAAACTCGGGTGAACTGAGGGTGGCAGCGGTGGTGTAACCGTATTTTTTAAGAATTGCCGGCAGGGTCATGGCGGTGACCATCTCCTTGCCGACCTCGAAGGAGATCATGCCGTTTACCCTTGGGTATTGCGAAGTGAGCACACTCATCTGGGCGACCGGGGTGAGATTGGCCTGGGAGATGGCATTTTCGAAGAGCACGGATTGCCTGGCAAAATGGTCTATGTTGGGGCTGGTATCTCTTTGGTAGCCGTAGACCCCGAGATGGTCCGGTCTCAGGCATTGGAGAGAGATCATGATCACGTTGGTTTTTTCGTGCCCGGGCACAGCGGCGAAGGATTGTGAGCAGCTCAAGATCATGCAGAACAAGGTGGGTGACAAAATCGAAAATAAGCGGATTGCGAAGTGAGCGGATGTTGAGCGCATGAAGATCTGTTGTCCTGTTAAATTATTTCTGAGGATCTTGAATTGAGATCCTTTCCCGTCTTTAGTAAACGTCGAGATCTCTTCCGACAACAACCTCTCCTTTATAGCCGGCACCTTTTATCTCGCGCAGGAGGTCATCAGGGGTTGAGGCCATGGGCCTTTTTGCGGGTTGTAAGGTTATCGGGTTGTGATGGAGAATCAGCAATCCCGGTTTTGCCTTACCGGCAAGTTCGGCAAGCTGGGCCGTGGTCGTATGGTATTTAGCCGCATAGCTCTTGAGGTCAAATCCTTGCGGGTTCGGGCGGCGGGAGTTGTTGACGAACTTCATGGTCAGGGCTTCGTGGATCAGAATATCGCAGCCGTTGCAGGCATCGATCACCGCCTGGGAAGGGGAGGTGTCGCCGGGGATGACGACACTCCGGTCGGCGGTATCAAAGCGGTAGCCGAAGGATTGTTCCCAGTCTCCGTGCGAGGTTGCAAAGGCTGTGACCGTAACATTGTCATCCTTATAAATCTGCCCGGCCTCGATCTCGTGGGTATTTACCTTCAGGGTTTCCCTGGGAATGGCCTCAAGGCCCTCGGTGCGGATCCGGATATCCTCCCCGTAGGCTGCAAGGAGATGGTCGGTCATGTTCTTGATCCCCTTGGGGCCGTATACTTCAAGGGGTACCCGGCGGCCCATGGTCCAGGGGGTAAGAATCAGGTCGGCGTACCCCGCGGTATGGTCTGAGTGCAGGTGAGTATTGAAGACAACTCTTATTTTGGGCGGGTTGAGTTCCCTGATTCCTTTATCCCTGAGGGCAGCGGCAGCGCGTCTCACCACCCCGGGGCCGAAATCGACCAGATAGGCGGTATTGTTCACGATGATCGCGGTCGCTGAACCGGCACGATCCGGGTCGGGCTGCGGGTTGCCGGTGCCGAGCAGCACCACCCGGGTTCCGGTTGCGGCCTCTTTTTCGGCACCGGAAGACTCCCGGGGGGAAACCGACACGATCAGCAGTAATAGTAAGACCGGAACAATTATTCCCGCGGATGACTTTCTCATGAGGTATCCTCTAGCGTTGTGATTTATGCAAAATTTTCATTCTCCATTCCCCAGCCGAGTGCATCTCACCGTCTTAATCGTTCATGATCCCGTTGATGCTTTTTCCTTCAACAAAATCAGGCACCGGCTGGTTCAACAGTCTCATGATGGTAGGATACTGGTCTATATGATGGATAGTTTCGGAAAGCTGATAATTCTTTTTTATCCCGGGTCCCATGATCACGAAAGGGGTCAGCATGGCTGAAGTCTGTTCGGGGATGATCGCCTGTTTGTAGCCGGCCTTCAGGGAGTTCCTGAAGATTGCCTTGTCGGAAGTCACCTCTTCAACCCAACCGAAACCGGGACGGTTGGCGATCACCAGGTCGCCGGTGCGGTCGGCTGGAAGGCCAAGTTCATCACCGGCGTTTTCCCATTTCACCACTTTGGCAATGGGGGTGTCGCCGTTTTCATCAGCGAGTTCATTATTGAGCATGTCGATGACTTGTGCCCGTAATTGTTCGTATCCCGGACCGGAGGTGCGATGATAGTTGCCGGCCAGACCATCGGGGTTGATATAGATATTGTCCATCTTCAGGTAGATGGCACGAGTGTTCCGCCAGTCGATGGCATATTCTCCGGTGGCGGGATCGATAGTATAATTCAGGAGTCCTTTTTCGGCGAAAAAATTGTTCAGCAGGACTTCCCGGTTCAAGGGCGCGATCCCGTGATCGGAGCTGAAAACCACATACGTTTCTTCATCCGCTCCCGCCAGGATTTCACCCAGAATATCATCAATGCCTTTGTATGCTTCCATGACTTCGTTCCATAAAACAGACCGTTCATGGTCTGGAGTGTCTTTGTAATGTCGGCTGGCAGGGTCGAGGCCTCCCAGCCACCAGCGACTGGTCAGCATCTGGTTCGGGGTATAGATATCATGGATGATCAGGTCGCTGTTGCTTTCCCTTATCAGATATGCAGCGGCTTTCCGGTGCCAGGCCAGAGAACGGCGGCTCTCTTCGAGAAAGGTCGCTTTGTCCTCTGGGAAATAAATGAGCTGCGGCGGATAGTTGTCCGGGAAATCAACCATTGGCCCGAGTTCCTTATTCATGTCTTCAGCCAGATAAGAGGGCTTCACCAGGTACTGGTTCAGGGTATCGTAAAGGAAGCGGACCCGGAAATTTTCAGGATCACTCTTGATCAGGTTGATGGCAAAGGAGGTGTTGACCTGAATGGCGGACAGGGAGCGTTCCCAGGCCATGCGTTTTGGAGTATTGATGTTGTAGTCATTCTGGATCTGCCAACTTAAGTTCACCGGCAGCCAGTTGCTCCATCCGCCGGTAGAGATCTCGGCCAGCAGGTTTTTTTTGTCGATTGAAAACAGGGCGTGGTCATAATTTACCAGGTTGTCGTTGGTGGTATCGTAGAACAGGGTATACACCGTTGTCCCCCAGTTGGTAAAAGCGGCTTCCCGGATCGGACTGAAACTTGGGGGAAGTTGCAATTGCCAACTCGATGGTTCGGTCGCTTCACTGAATCTGGTTAGGTCCGATCCAAAGCTGAAAACCCTGGTGTCCATTCCCTGCTGTTTGCGAAGGCCCTGGTCACCCCCGCTCTGGAAGATGATCGAGGGAAAATCGATCCCCCAGCCTCCCCATCGCCCTCTGATGGTGATCCCGCTGTCAAGTTCCGGCGGGGTGGAACCTGGCACGGAAAGAAGCGTTGCCGTCATCCCTCTTTTTTCAAGGGTGTACCAGATCGGCGGGACTTTTTTGGCTATTGAACTGAACCCCCCTTTGGAAACCATTTTCAGGGGGTATCCCTCAATATGCATCGGGCCGTCGGCGATCCCATGGATTTTAGGGGAGGAGCCGGTGAGGAGAGTTGCAAAATTGGTGGGGGTGTGTCCGGGAAAGACCGGTTGAGAGTATCCCCAGGTTCCTGACTCCATCATTTTCCGTAAATGTGGGAGTTTGCCCTCTTTCGCCCAGTTGAAAATGGTAAAAATATCAGGGTCAGCCCGGAGGCCGTCAGGGATGAACCAATACAGCTTCAGGGTTTTCTTTTCCCCTCCGGTCTGAACGGAGCTCCGGGGCGTGAGCAGCAGGAATGCGGCAAGTGCTGCGGTAACAGCGATCATCCCGGCCAGGAGATGTGTTCTGGTAATTTGAATATTCAAGTTCTCTTCGGCCCCCGACGCCTTTTCTATTGCGTTCCCATGATAAATGTCTTCAGCTTGTAAAGCCAGACTATTTTGACTAAGTTCATCTTCGAAAATTGTTGTGAAATTAAAGGGCCATTATTTCAATAAAGATGATTAATTATTTCGGCATCCCAATACTCCTGGCGGTAATAGCGGGGATCTTTTTTCCTTACACGGCGCTGGCCATGATGCCTTATGCGGTGGTTTTTCTGTTTGTGCTGATGCTGCTTTCCGGATTCACCGTTGATTGGGACAGGGTGCCGGCTGCTCTCGGCAGGTTTCAGGAGCTTTTGCTCGGGCTTTTTCTGCTCTTTCTGTTCTTTCCTCTCCTGCAGTTGCTGCTGGCCAGGCTGCTCATTTCCGATGTCCAGATCATCGAGGGTGTCGTTTTCGGATCCCTGATGCCGCTGGCCCTGGTCGCCCCATTTTTCAGCCGTCAGCTGGGCGGGGATGAGGAACTTGCTTTTCTGCTCATGGTTCTCTCCACCCTTCTGGCGCCGCTTCTTTCGCCGTTGCTTTTAACTGTGCTGGTCTCTTCTGTCCTTCCCGTCAGGGTGGTTCCTTTCATGAAGAACATGCTGCTGCTGGTGACAGTGCCTTTGCTGACGAGCTTCCTGCTGGTCAGGGTTTTCCCGAAAATACGTGCGCTGCTGGCGCCAGCACTGCCCCTTGCCAACATGGGCGCCTTGAGTGTCTTGATCTTCATCCTTTTCGGAAGTGCGGCGGGAAGGTTGAGCCTCGGGTATGAATCGGGGTGGCTGCCGGTTAAATTATTATTGCTCGCATTTTTTCAGGATTTCGGGGTTTTGTTTTTGACCAGGGTGCTGGCCGGAAAGCTTTTCAGCGAGAAAGTGGCTGTGACCATGATGGTTGCCCTATCCATGAAAAATGTAGCCATAGCCGCTTCAATTCTTCTTTTTTACGATCCCCGCGCAGCAATTGCACCGGCAATGGTTTTTATTGCCCATGCCTGTCTGTTCAGTTTTATCCCCGGTTTCAGGAAAGTGCTCGCGTTCAGAGAAGAACAATGAGGTGATCAGTCGTAATAATTGACTATCTGATGAATGGAAGTAGGCTTTTCCGAGGTTAATCTGATTTCCCGGTGGGCCAGATTTTCCAGATCTGAGGAATCATGAGTGATGAGAAGAATGGTGGTACCGGTCTTTTTCCAGACCAGTTTCAGGTCGTTATAGAGCTCTTTCTTCAGGGTTGAATCCAGTGAAGAGAATGATTCATCAAGGATCAACAGACTCGGATTGATCGCCAGGGCTCTGGCCAGGGCCAGCCGCTTTTTCATCCCTCCGGAAAGCTGGTTCGGGAAAAGGTTTGCACATCCTTCCAGTTTAACCAGCGACAGGAGTTCAGCAGCTTTATCCTGATTTTTTTTCTCCATCGCAAAAAGGACCTGCTTTATTACCCGTTGCCAGGGGAAGAGATCGGGTTCTTGATGGATCATGAAAACTTTTCGCCCGGGAAGAAAAGTCCGGTCCTCGCCATCAACAAATATTTTGCCGGAAACCGGTTTGATGTGTCCGGCGATGATCTGGGCAAGGGTGCTTTTTCCGCAGCCCGACGGACCGGTTAGCCCCACACATTCACCGGGAGTTATCTCGAAGGAAATATCCGCAATGACCGGCGCGTTATCAACGGCGCCATAATTATGGTTTATGTGATCAAGTTTGATCATTCCCGCTCATTTCATCATCAGTTCAATCTGGATTCATGCCAGGGAAGCAGCTTTTTCTGGAGGACAACGGTTATTTCATAGAGAAGAAATCCGATGATCCCGATGCAGACCATGTCGATGGTCATCAGGTCGTACTGCATGTTCAGGCGGTTGAGCTGGATAGAATAGCCAAGACCTGACTGGCCGCTGATCATTTCAGCGGCAATGACCGACATCCACCCCATGCTGACGCCCACCCTGATGCCGGTTAAAATCTGGGGCAGGGCGGAGGGAAAAATGATTTTGGCGAGAAAGCGAAATCCGGTGATCTCCATGGAGCGGGCACAGTTACGGATGGCCGAAGGGACAGATTCAGCCCCCTCGAAGGTGCTGGTGAAAATGGGCGAGAAAGCACCGATAAAAACGATGGTGTAGGCGGAGATCTCACCGATACCGAAAAAAAGGATCACAAAAGGGATCCAGGCGATGGGTGGTGGAAATTTCGGGGCCTCGCAGAGAAATTTGATCATTCTGCTGCGTTTCAGCAGATTCGGCAATGCACTGCGAAACAGCCCTGAAGCGATTCCGAGAATGATGGCCAGAAATGTCCCGGCCAGGACCCTGGTTACACTGTAGAGGCTGTTGGCGAGCAGGGCGCCTATTTCAATGTTGTCAAGCATCAGACCTGAAGGGGTGAAGGTGGGTTGCCCGGCCGTTTGGTAAAGGGCCGGGCAACTTCTGCTTTATGGAAATTGTGGGCGGAGTATAGCCGGATCAGTGTGCCTTGGCAGCGTATTTATTGCTCACGTACTGACGCATGTCCACATTTTTCTTGATTTTTGGTGCCATGAATTCAGCTGCCTGGTGCATGATCTCAAAATCTTCGTCAATCAAGGTCACCCTGATATCTTTTCTGGCCGGGACGCTCACGTTGGGCTCGATGGAGGCGGCAACATTACAGGCTTTCTGGCTGGAATCTTTCAATCCGGCTTCATCCATGAACCAGGTGTTTGCCTGCTCGATGTTCTGTCGATAGTAGTCGTAAGCGTCAAACAGGGCCTGCATCATTTTTTCGGCAACCCCGCTGTTTCTGGTGATGAAATTCTCGTTCATCAGAACCAGAGAGCAGACCTTGCCGATATCAAGGACCTTGATCAATCCCCTGGCCTCAAAGATTGCCGGGGTCGGATCGAAACCACTCAGGGCATCAATATTGCCCCAGGTTTTGGCCTCTTCTCCCCCCAGGACCAGAGGGCCCTGCTCACGGATCCCGAGATTGATAATCTTGACATCTTTGTTTGGCTCAAGTCCTGCTTTTTTCAGTGCAGCGATGGTGACTCTTTCCGCCGCGGCCCCGATCGGAATGCCGATGGTTTTTTCGCGCAGATCTTCAAGGCTGTTGACCGCAGATTTCGGCGGGACATAGGTCAGGGTGCGATTGTACATCAGGCGACCGACACCGATCCAGCCCTGGTCTTTGGAAAAGAGCGCCGCAGCAGGCTGATCGGCAGTGAGAACCACATCGATCTCATCGGCCAGGGCGAGTTCATTTAATACCGGCCCGTAGGTCCGGCCGATAAACTCCGCTTCCAGGCCATTTTTCTTGAGGATGTCGGTATGTTTTAAAATCTGAACCAGCTGTCCCTGGGTGGCCCAGGGTATCTGCCAGCCGATTCTTATTTTAGTAAGTTCTTCGGCAGCTCCCTGCCCGGTTGAAAAGACTGTGGCCAGAATCATTAATATGAGAATTGTTGCTCGCTTCATGGGTTCCCCTTTTGATGTGTGATATTGGTTGTTCATTGTGCAGTGGAAACAATCTATTATGACAAAATGACTGAAAAGGCAATCTGAAGTTGTACAAATGGCCATTATGTGTTTAGCAATATGTTTAACAAGTCGGTTTTCGTCTGGTGTGAAAGGTTTTGTGGTGATTGTAAAGTTTATCCATAAGTTGTACAAATCCGAACTGAAAGGGACGTGTGAAGGTCATGGATTATGAGAATTTCTACGACTCCTTGAAATACCATCTGCAGCAGAAGGGGCATGGCGGCCAGGCCCTGGTCTGCAGGCAGGCAAAAATCCCCCGTTCATATCTCTCCAGAATCATGAACCGAGGGAGAAGGGCCGGGAAAAAAACCCAGATGAAGATCGCCAGGTTTTTTGGTTTCGGTCTGGAGGAGTTTGTCGAGATCGGCAGAAGGATAACCTTGGGTGAGAATCCGGATGCATCCGTGGATCTTCTGCTGAATATGAGTGAGGAACATCTCCTGCAGCGTTTGACCGCTGCGGTGAGAAAGGAGGTGGTGACAGCAAGAAAGCTCGATAGGTCAACCCTTCTCTACGAGAGTATTGTTGAGAATTCCAGGCAGATAATTGTCAGATTTGATGAGCGGATGGCTATCAGTTTCGTCAATCGGAGCACTGAAATATTGACTGGTCATGAGCGAGTTGTGCTGATCGGTAAGGATTGCAGCGTTCTGGTGGCGAAAGCCCATCGTCAGGAGCTGCTCATGAGAATCGGAGAGCTCAAAAATAGCGGCGGATCTTTTTCCATGGAAGTGCCGGGTCATTACAATAATAAATGGTTGTATATCACGGTGACG
>JAHJIQ010000037.1 GCA_018823285.1 Pseudomonadota bacterium | reverse complement strand
TCATACTATTTCTCCGGCATTTTTTGTGCCGGCAAGGCATGTGTTTGGTTGCATAGCAGCGCTATGCAACCAAACACGTAACGCAGGAGGCGCGAAAAATGACGAGAAAGAGGTGACGGTTCAGAGTTGACGTGACACTAGCTTCCGCATGCAAGGCCGATCACCGAAGCAAAGCGCCCGGTCGTTTTCGTCCGCCGGTACGAAAAATAATCAGGGCTGCAGCGGGTGCAGATCGGGGCGGCACTGATATTCTCCTTGGCCAGACCGGCCTCGACAAGCTGCGCCCGGCTGATGGCCTGAAAATCAAAATAATTCGGGGCAACCTGATAGCCATGCATCCACCCCGGAAGCTCCTGCCGATAATTGACAAATTCCGCACAGCAAGCTCCGAGTGAAGGGCTGATCGCGGCTTTGATCCTGGCGGAATCAACCCCGTAATTCTCAACCATCAGTGCCACCGTTTCACCGAGAATCCCGACCACACTCCCCTTCCACCCGGCATGGGCAATACCGATAACCCGCCGGTCGGGGGCAAAGAACAGCACCGCCTGGCAATCGGCCTGCTGGATCATCAGTCCAATATTACAGCGGGTGATCAGGGCGTCATATCCTGCAACCTCAAGATCACCCTCCGGCTCTTCCGTCACATCAAGGACTTTTCCGCCATGGACCTGCACGGCCGAGACCAGGGTACCAACGCCAAGCGCCTCTTTGAACCGCTGCCGGTTTGCGGCAACATTCGCCTCGCTGTCACCTACCCCGTAACTGGTATTCAGAGAACGAAAAGGAGAAGGGCTTACCCCACCATGCCGACTGAACACGCCATGGGTAAGCCCCGATTCAGACAAAGATGAGAACTGCAGAAAGCTGAGTCCGTCGGACTCAACCAGATTCAATAATGACACCTGTCTGATTCCCTTTAGAATTCAAGGGCCAGACCACCTCTGAAACCGCGATCGATCTTCCACTCCTGGTTGTTTTCCATATCGGCCCGGGTATCGGTGTACCCCAGGAAAACCACGGCCCGGGAAGCGATCTCATACGATGCGGTCACCCCGGAAGAGAGCATCCGATCCCCATCGAGAGAGGTGAAAACCTTGGGACAATAATAGACATTGCCGGCAAACTTCAGCTTGGGAACTCCCGGCGGGGTAAAAGCGGCAAGAGCGCCAAGACCGCCCGCCGCAATATCAAGTTTGTTGATCTTGACATAATAGCCCTTGATCCCGGCACCAAGCTCAAGGCCGGTGTTGCCGAGCGGACCACTGACTTCCAATGCCGCTGAAAACAGTTTGGAATCCTCCCGGTCGTTATACAGTCCATCCACCCGAAGAACCGACCGGCCCCGATCATCCTGACTGACCACCTGGCTCAAACTCGCCTGCAGACTATAATCATTAAACCCAAGGGTAAAATTGCCGGCCTGGGCAATTGATGAACAGAGAAGCACAGAGGAAAACGCAACAAACAGAGATTTAGTCATTTTAGTCACCATATTTTTCAATTCGTCTTAACAAGAGACTGCAGGAGTCTCGCAAAAAAATCAGGGGAAAATGATCCCCACAACCCACTCGAACTGTCACGCAAATTTACCACAGAGGACACAGAGTTCACAGAGAAAATACAATTATCTCGGCGACAACCTCTGTGTCCTCTGTGCTCTCTGTGGTAAGAAAAGGGGTTTCTTTTGTCCTATAAAAAGCGAAAGGGGGCAACCCTTGCGGGCGCCCCCTCTCCAGGAGATGAAGGTAAAGAATTTACTGCTACTGCTTTTAGAACCACGCCTCCATGGTCAGATAGATCTGATCCATGGTGTCGACAGGAACATAGAACTGGGCATTCATAGGATCATTCTGCAGATCCTCGATTTTCTGAGGCTTGCCCAACCAAAAACCGGAGCCGGTGTACTCATAGTCATAGTGCTGATATCCAAGACGGATGAAGGCATCGGAGAATTGGGAGATCTTCTCGCCAGCCGGAATGTCCCAGATTGTATAAAGTTCAACTACGCTGCCACGAGTAGCCAGCTTTGAGGCATACAGATCATCATGCCCCGGGGTAAACGAGATCCAGTACTCGGAACCCCAGTTGTACTCAGCACCGAATTTCAGCCCCATATCATCAAGATCGTACCGAACACCAACAAGTACCGAATACCCATCACGGTCGGTCGGCTCGTCCCACCAGGAACCAAGAAGGCTGGTACCCAGCTCATCATAGCCTTTTGCGTCTGTGCGGCTCCAGCCAAGGGTAACAAAATAATTCAGCGCCTCGACCTTACTCATATAAACAGAGGAGGTATGATAAATATTACCAAGATTGGTCCGATTCAACTGAAGATCCTTGGTGCTGTCCAGTGGATTATATTGCGTACTATCAAGTTCCCATTTGGCAAATTCAAAAGGATTAACAAAAGAAATATTGTCAGGAACATTGAACATATTGAAGGCACCAAAGGACTGAAAGTTGAAGAAACGATCGCCCTTGCTGTACACATCCCAGCTCAGTCCGCCAAAATCTACATCGTTAATCCCATTACTGTTCTCAGTCGGTCCGCCTTCAAATCCACGTCCGTAGCAGAGACGAACACGGCCGGGAGCATCCTGAATACCAAACAGATTCTCATAGGCATAACCCAGGGAAGCGCCGTCAAACGGGTAATCCATGTAGGCAACCGGAGTAGCCATCTTGGTGGCGGTTCCCATCCGGATATGGGCTGGAGGCCCATCAGTTACCGGACGACGACCGATGGAGAACCAGACCGGCGAGCCGCCGATGGCATTCCAGTTCATAAAGGCCCGATCAACACGCATGACATTGTCTTTCGGCTGACGGGTTGAAGAGCCGTCAAAGGCCAGAGAGCTTAACATGAATGGTCCTCCGCCCAAGCCATTGTTATAGGTATAATCAACAGCATTGTTCTGCATACCCCAAACCTTATACATAGCAAGCCTGGCCTTGAACTCCAGATTTTCCATGGCCTTGGCCCGCATATTCAGACGAAAACGATTGGTGTAGATTGTGTCGTTGTCGTAATCTTTCTTGTTATTTGCTGCAACATAACCGAGGGCATTGAATGCATTGTTTCGATCGGCAACACTAAGAGTTTTCATAAAAGAAGCAACAGCCATCGGATCAACAGCATTCTTGCCACCACCAAAGATCCCGTTAAAAGCTGTCGCAACATCTGTTATGGTCATCGCCGGATTATTATTCAACAATGAGGGCATTATCGCAAACATAGCTCCCAAACCACTTACACCTTGAAGTTTGCTCATTGCACTTAATGCATCAGCAGAAGCCGTTCCACCAAACAAGTCTCCAAGTGTTGCAGTGTAAAAAGCCCCCATTTCTGCTGCAGTAACGCCAACAGTCGAG
The DNA here is from genome assembly GCA_018823285.1 of Pseudomonadota bacterium. Taxonomy (NCBI): domain Bacteria; kingdom Pseudomonadati; phylum Pseudomonadota; species Pseudomonadota bacterium. The sequence continues at coordinate 5,105 of JAHJIQ010000037.1, read as the reverse complement.
GTTGCAAAATTCGACTCAGTACCAAAAAGTGTGAAAACATCCACGAAATCCAACGATCCCCGGGCAATATCAAGAGCGGTGTAGTGCCCAGGAGCCTCAGCGGTAACATAATCAGCCCGGAAACGGAAATCTCCGGACCATTGAATTCTGGAGGAAAGATCCCAGCTTTCGGATTTCTCTTCCAGGGCCGCCAGCCGGTCTTCCACGGATTCGGCCAGGGCTGCAGCCGGGATTGCCAGCATGCCGACCAGGGCTAGTGATGCAAATTTTTTAACCATTGTTGTTCTCCTCTTATTCCTGTTAAGAAACTTCAAGGCCGCCGGAATCCTGCGACCCGTCCCCAAGCTTGCCGGCCACCAAAGCCGGAAATAATCACAAATAGTTAAGAGTTAATAATGAAGAGTTAAAAGTGAAGGATGTGGGCTCATCGAACTTGAAAAAGATGCGCCACGCATTCACCCACCCAATTCTTCATTCTTAATTTTTCATTCTTAATTAAAAGTTGTGGAATACCACAACTTTTAAGCGCACCGAAACTTGGTGCGGACACAACCGATAATGCTCGCCAGAGCTGGCTCAGCCACACTGTAATAAATCTTGCGGCCGTCTCGCCTGCTGGACAGAAGACCCCGGTCTTTTAAAAGCCTTAAATGCTCCGAGGCCATGTGACTCGGAATCTCACAGTATTCGGCCAATTCACCCACCGAGCACTCCTGCTGCAGCAGAATGCTGATCATCCGCAACCGGCACGGATGCGCAATGGTTTTCAGACATTCGGCGGCCATTTCCAGCGACGCCTGATCCAATATTTCCAGACAATTCTCTCCCATAGAACCTATCTATATATCTAAATATTCAGACATGTCAATGTTTAAAGTTAAAAGTTGAAAGTGTCTAAAGCTTGAAGTTAATGTACTTTTCTGCTCAAATAGTAACCTAACTTTAGGTACTTCGAACTTATCGCTCCAGGCACTTAAAATACAAAGTGAAAAGCTGGGAGTGCCTAAAGTTAAAAGTTGAAAGTGCCTAAAGTTTGAAGTTAATGTACTTTTCTGCTCAAATAGCAACCTAACTTTAGGTACTTCGAACTTATCACTCCAGGCACTTAAAATACATGAACAATAGAGAGTTCGCTGAAAAACTTGAGGCAAGAACACTTGCTTTTGCTGTGCGCATTATTCGCCTCTCGACCGCGTTACCAAAATCTGCTGAGGCGAATGTTGTGAAAAACCAGATTACAAAATCAGGCACTTCTATCGGGGCGAATTATCGGGAAGCCAACCGGGCAAGAAGCAAGGCCGATTTTAAAAACAAGATCAAAATATGTGAAAGCGAAGCAAGTGAAACAAATTTCTGGCTTGAAGTTATGACTCAGGCAGAGTTCATTGCTCCTGAACAAACGGCCTCAATTCAGAAAGAATGCCTTGAATTACTGGCTATCTTCACGTCTATCGGCAAAGGGACAAACTAAATCAATCTTTGACTTTTACCCCTCGGGACTTTAAATTGTCGTTTTTTCAGTTTAGTAATTAAAAAAACGCGACTACCAGATCAAATGCTTCCCTCAACTTTAGGCACTCCAAACTTCCAACTCTAAACTTCAGACTTTTTTCCGAAGGAAAATCCTATGTACTTTCAAGACATCATACTGGAACTGAGCCGCTTCTGGGCTGAACAGGGTTGCGTTCTGCAGCAGCCATACGACATGGAGGTCGGCGCCGGGACTTTTCATCCGGCGACTCTCCTGCGGGCGCTTGGTCCGGAACCATGGAAAACCGCCTATGTCCAGCCATCGCGCAGGCCCACCGACGGTCGGTACGGCGAGAACCCGAACCGGCTGCAGCATTACTATCAGTATCAGGTGATCATCAAACCCTCGCCGCCGAACATTCAGGACCTGTATCTGGAGAGCCTCAAACGTTTCGGCCTCGATCCGCTCGATCACGACATCCGTTTTGTCGAGGATGATTGGGAGTCCCCCACTCTTGGCGCTTCCGGCCTGGGCTGGGAGGTCTGGCTCGACGGGATGGAGATCACCCAGTTCACCTATTTCCAACACGCCGGAAGCCTTGAACTGCACCCGATCACCGTTGAAGTCACCTACGGGCTGGAACGGATCGCCATGTACCTGCAGAAGGTCGACTCCGTCTACCAGATCGCCTGGAACGAGGAAGTGAAATACGGCGACATCTTCCATCAGGCCGAAGTTGAGTTCTCGACCTTCAACTATGAAGAGGCCAATGTCGATTTTCTGTTTTCCCTGTTTGACAACTGCGAAGGGGAGGCGATGAAGCTTCTCGACAAGGGGTTGATACTTCCCGCCTACGATTACTGCCTGAAGTGCTCCCACACCTTCAACCTGCTCGACGCCCGCAAGGCGATCAGCATCGCAGAGCGGACCCGTTTCATCGGCAGAATCAGGAATATCGCCCGAAAGGTGGCGGTAAAATACACCGAGCAACGCGAAGCAATGGGGCACCCGTTGTTGAGATCCGTTCGTCCTTCGACAAGCTCAGGATGAGCGGGTTTGGACCGGCCAGGGTCCTTCAGCGAGCCCGGGTTGAGCGGGTTTGGATAGGCAATGTCCTTCCGCAAGCCCAGGTTGAGCGGGATAATCGAGAGTCCGCTCACCCTGAACCTGTCGAAGGGGTATTGACGATATACCCGTGCCCCCGCTCACCCTTGGCCTGTCGAAGGGGCATTGGCTGAAATAATAATCTAACTCTTGTGAAGACCTGGATATCTAAGGTAGATTGTTAGCAACAGGCATGTTGGTCGTTTCAAGATCTTTCCTCCAACAGAAGGCAGAGTAACCGCTCCATGGTTTTGCAAAGATCCTCACTCAACAACAATAAAGTCTTTTCCATCACCTGTTTGAAGTGCCATTGGACCCACAGGGTCGATCCCTCGATAGTCGACAGCCACGGCAGGATCGTTAAAATTTTCGGGATGAAGGGCTTTTATATCTTTCAGTGCCGGTGCGGCGAACGCTTCAATATCCAGCTCGATTTCCGGCAGAAATCAAGGTACCCCGTTGATGTCAGCGCTTTCTACACCACCCTGAGCAGAGACAACCTCGAAGGCCGCATGCGGTCCGAGGAGGCAACTCCCTACCAGACACGAATCAACAGCGTGATCAAAAACATCTCGGTTGACGGAATCGGCTTTATCAGCAACGGGCACCACGATATCAAACCGGATGATGAGCTGGTTGTCCAATTCACCTTAAAGAAAAGCGGCAGAGAACGACTGATCCGGAAAATGGTCGTCGTGCGTACCGTTACCGGAAAATATATCGGGGCCGAATTTTTCCCCAAAGACAAAAACGACCCGAATATCGGTTTTTTTCTAATGGAAGACAAGAATCAGGATGACGATGACGATCTCTTCTTTTATGACGACCCGTAAAGTCGGCCGCGAGGAGCGCTGAGTGAGACGGCAAAAAAATGGCGGAAGTGCATGGGAATCGAACCCACCTACCAGGCTGTTAACCCGGTACACCGGATTTGAAGTCCGGGAGAGCCACCAGTGCCCTTACCACTTCCACCGAGCAGCAAATGATAATTGCCATTCATGAAGCTGACAACCCTTTTCTTTCACCCTGCGGGGATAAGTTTTGTCCGAGCCGACAAGCAGCTCGACTCAGTTTGAATCGCAAGCGAAACAAAAAAGTGATTCCATTTACAGTTATCTATTGATATCCATTACTTTTTTTTATAATTTGGCCGAGATATCACTCTCGCTGCAGTTAACAGCAGCAGAAATCACTGCACACGATAAATAAACGCAGTGTTTTTTTCGATCCAGCGTTGCCGAGAATAACCCGGTGTCCCATAGACGCCACAAAGATTTCCGATCAGGAGCCCATCAAATAATGGAATGCGAGCGTCTGCAAAAGCTTATTAAAAATTGGTATATCCAGGTCCAGGATGAATCAATGGCCCCGGCCCGTATGGTCGAGTTCATGCGCAACCATGTTGCAGACTGTCTGATCTGCATGGCCGACCCGGTTGTCGAGGCGGAAGTGAAAAGAATCACTGAAGTGGTCCTCCCCCCTTCCAAGATCCCCAAAGCGGTGCGAAAGGAAGAAGGGATCGATGATGATGACGAGGATGACGAAGAAACCACCGACAGTGACGAAGTCGAGGAGGATGAAGAGGAGGACGAGGAGGAAGAGGACGAGGAGGATATCGACCCTGATCTCGATGATGACGAAGTCTGATCGCCGGCACCCGTCACCCTGCAACAGCAAAGGCCGCAACCTGGAAAAGGTTCGCGGCCTTTGCTGTTTTCGCGGTTGCGGGATTTGATTTTTTCTCCGCTATCCTTTCATCACCATTCGGCTCCGACTCGCTGCCGATTATTGAATCACAAGGTTCTCAACCGTTACCGGGCCGCTCAGGGAGTCGATGAGCAGCGACTCGATGATCGTCGGCGCACCGGAGTTGTTGGTGAAACCACAGTCGAAGCCGCCCTGGATCGTAATCTCCTTGTCCTGATCAAGGACCAACGGGCCGTAGGTATAGAAAGCCTGGACCTGCATCGTGCCGAATGAACCCAGTGCATTATCATAAACCCACTGCAGACTGAGCCAGTGGTCTCCTCCACCCACTATATGGATCGGCTTGTTGAAGGGACAGCAGTCGCCGTTGTCGCCCCAGCCGTCGCCATCGGTATCACTGGTCTCATCCGGATCGGTCGGGAAAACGTCCAAAATCAAACCGGTCGTGGTATCCGCCTCGGATTTGCCGGGGTTCCAGTCATCCGGAAATCCGTCTTGATCACTGTCGACGCTGGCCGCAGGATCGTCCGGGAAGGCATCGGCTGCATCGAGCACCGTATCGCAGTCGAGATCGTCAAGGCAGCCGCCGGTGTCACACAGGTCACCGATCCCATCGGTGTCGGAATCAGCCTGATCGAAATTGGCGGTGGCTGGGCAGTTGTCGGTTGCATCCGGCACCGTATCGCAATCGAGATCATCGGTGCAGCCGTCGGTATCGCAGGCGTCGCCGATCCCGTCGGTATCGAAATCGATCTGGCCCGGATTGGCAACAGCCGGGCAGTTATCGGTGCCATCCGGCACCGTGTCGCAATCGAGATCATCG
>JAHJIQ010000036.1 GCA_018823285.1 Pseudomonadota bacterium | reverse complement strand
ACCCGCTTGGTCGGTTAGATTGGTCAAAGATCTAATCTGTGGTCTTAATCTGGGAGATGTCGATTAAGAATGATTGGTTTGTTTATGGTTTTTTTGACAAAAGCCAAGAGCGGACTTGACCCCTTTTTTCTAAGCAAGCACAGAAAACAACGTGGGTTTTGAGGTTAATAGAAGAATTGCCGACCATACCATCGAGCTATTTTAAAAAGCTTGTTAATACCGATGAAATTTGGGAGGTGAGAGTTGTAGCGGGAAACAACATATTCCGTTTACTCTGTTTCTTCGATGGCCCGATGCTTATAGTCATCAATCACGCATTCCAAAAGAAAACTCAAAAAACTCCTCCCCAGGCCATCAAAATCGCTGAAGCCAGGAAGAAGGATTATTTCGAGAGGAGGAAATAAAATGAAAACTCTAAAATCCTATGTTGCCAAAAGAAAGTCCAGTGATCCGGCATTCGCCAAGAGCTACGAATCCGGTTATGAAGAATTTAAAATTGGAGTAATGCTCAAAGTTGCGAGGGAAGAGGCGGGTTTAACACAGGAGCAACTTGCCCTCAAACTCAATACAAAAAAAACAGCCATTTCACGTATTGAGAATCACGCGGAAGATATTAAGTTGTCAACATTGGAGAAATTTGCTCAAGCTCTTGGTAAAAGCCTGCGTATAGAAGTTGCTTAACCATATGAAATAATTAATAAAAAAATCAAGTTTCTTTACCTGGCCGCGAGAACGACTACGCCTGACGGGCAAGTTTTCTGGTGCCGTACGCTCGGAGTATTTGTGTAAGTTATCCATCTTTGATCTGACATATTTGGTTCTCCTGTCCAGAGATATACATCCACCCCGTTTTCCCACCTGATTTACTGATATCGCCCGTTTAGCAAGAACGATGGGCACAATCCTTGCTGTATAATCATATCGTATCGCGATGTTGTAAAGGGCAAAGCGGCGGAAAATGACGCCTGAACCACGGTCCAAAGGGGTCTTCAGCTGTTTTCAGGTTGAGGGGCAACCGAACAACGAGACACATTGTGTGGGGAATAGACCACATAAGCGGGGGTTATCATGAACGTACTGTCTGAATCCGAGCAACTTCAAACCATCGAACCGGTCGGGATATCCGGCCACGATGATCGTAAGGGAAAGAGCCGGGCGATCGCTCATCCGCAAACAACCGTTTTCTGGCTGGAGAAAGGAATAGAGGTTGTTCCGCTCCATGAAAAGGACGGCCAGTCCAATTTCACAGACCAGATCCTGGGGCAGGTTTTTCGCCGAATCGTCCGCGAGGACACTCTGAACAAACTTTTTTATGACGGCTCGGTCCGCAATACCCGGGATTTCAGAAAATTCATGCGCAACCCCGAGAATGAGATCTTTTTCGTAAACTTCAACGGCAGGGAAGCCGGGTTTTTCTGGCTGAACCACTTCCGGCAGAAATCGTTCTTCATCAACTACTGTCTCTATAAAGAGTTCTGGGGTGAGGCTGGTCTCACCATCAGCAATCTCTGTATCGAGCATCTTTTCAAACGCAAGGATGCAGACGGAGATTTCCTCGTTGATGTGCTTCTGGGCCTGACCCCTGCCAACAACAAGCTGGCGGTGAATTTCCTGCTTCAGAATGAGATGTCAATTTTAGGGAAAGTGCCTGGATTTCTTTATGATTCCGCTACGGGAGAAACTGTCGACGGCGTCTTTTCTTACCGGCAACGGAGCAAAAAGAGCGGTTTTAAAATGTCATCATTCTTTTTTGGGTAGTTCACTGTCAGCACAGAACAAAAACTCAAGAAAAGAACGGTGACTGATGAAGAGTCAATAGGTCTTTCCCCACCGCCAATCTATTTAATCATTTAATTATACACAAACTGTTTGACAGTTTGTTTCATGTGCTGGTAATAATTACGGCTCAATTCAATTTGAAAACGGAGAAACGAGTGATGCGTTACCATATCTGACGATGACGGCCTAAGCCGTTCGGCCCGGTCCGGGTCGGTTCTCATAATGTCGGGTATTTCTCCGAGTTTTCCTGCCTGCAGTAATTTCCCAACGCACCAAGGATTCCGGACTGATCCCCGTATCGGTTGTGGAATCCGAAAAAAATCGTCGATGCCATAAGTGTCGGCGCCATCCGGCGCTGATCTTCTTCCGCCACGTCTTTTTCCGGCTCCGTTCCCATTTTTTGAGAATTTTTCCCGTCAGCTAGGGTTTTGCCCGCTCTTCTCCATAAACGTACTGCAAAGGAGAAAAGCAATGAAACGAATAACGAAGGTGCTGATAACCGTCATCGGCTTCTGTCTGCTGCTGGTAACGGAAAGTGTGGCCGGGAGCGCTGCCGGGATCATCAGTATGGATTTTGATCTCTCGAAACACGACCGGAACAAGGAGGTGGAGCTGTGGATTCCGTATCCGGTTTCGTCAGAGGTGCAGGATATCACCGGGGTGAAGATTGACGGTGATTTCGCGGAATCGGCGGTTTACGCAGATAAAAAATTCCAGACGCCGATGCTCTATGCCCGCTGGGCCAAAGAGTCTGCGTCCCGCCGCCTGACCTTTTCCTTCAAGGCAGTCCGGCAGGAGGTCGAGAAGCGCGATCTGCCGGAGATTGAGGCACCGTGGAACAAGGGAGATTTCTCCGACTGGCTCGCTCCGACCAGCCTCGGCCCGATTGATGGTGTAGTCGGAGAGCTTGCGGCAAAGATTGTCAACGGGAAAACGACCACCCTGGAAAAGGCGAAGGCCATTTACGACTGGACCTGCGAGAATATGTACCGCGATCCGAAAACCATCGGTTGCGGACCGGGTGATGTCTGCTCCCTTCTTCAGAATCCCGGTGGCAAATGCACCGATATCCATTCGGTCTTTGTCGCGCTCTGCCGGGCGGCCGGGGTCCCGGCCCGGGAGATTTTCGGGATTCGGCTGGGGAAGGAACCCATTCAGGATATAACATCATGGCAGCATTGCTGGGCCGAGTTCTATCTGCCAGGTTTCGGCTGGGTGCCGGTTGATCCGGCCGATGTCCGGAAACTGATGCTCAAGAAAAACCTCAAGCTGGAAGACCCTGAGACGGATGAACTCCGCAGATATTTCTGGGGTGGTTGGGATGCGTATCGGGTTGAACTGGCAGGAGGTCGAGACCTGATCCTGAATCCCGCCCAGAAAGGTGCGCCGCTGAACACCTTCGGTTATCCCTATGCGGAAGTTGGTGGCGAGCCGCTCGACTTTTATGATCCGGCATCATTCGGATACACCTTTACCGCCTATCAGATCACAAAAGACGGTTACGGCCTGATCGATACTGAGAGTCTGAAATCGCTTCTCGACCGTGGGATCGAGGTCTCGATTTTCGATGCCCGAAACCCGGAAGAGTTCCAGGAGGTGCATATCCGGGGCGCCGAGAGCCTGCCCGAGAAGAAATTTGCCGAGTTCATCCATCTGCTGCCGAAGAACAAGACGCAACTGGTCGTTTTCTACTGCAATGGCGTCAAATGCGGCAAGAGCAAGAAGGCGGCGAAGAAGGCGATCGGCATGGGCTACCGGAATGTGCTGGTCTATGCCGAAGGAATGCCGGTCTGGGAGGAGAAGGGGATGCCGATCTACGCCGGGCCGAACTATGAGGAACGGATTGAGACCACCAAGATTGCCCCGGCCGACCTCGACGCTCTGATCAAGAGCGGAGCGGACACCTTTCAGCTGGTCGATGTCCGAGACCGGGAAGAGTTTGCCGAGGGCCATATCCCCGGCGCGATCAATATCCCGGTGGCCTCCTTTGCCTCACAATCGGAGGTGCTCGACAAGAAAAAACAGATCATCGTCTACTGCAACTCCGGCGGCCGCAGTTACAACGCCTACCGAAAGCTGATGAAACTGGGTTACAAGAAAATCAACCAGGCGATCTTTGCCGACTGGAAAGAGGCGGGTCTGCCGGTGACCTCCAACTGATTGCCATCCCTGGAGCTGCCTTCCTCACCGGGTTGAGCGGCTCCGCCGGACTTTCCTGAAACATGAAGACCAGCAGATTGAGACAAGGAAACAGGAGAATATCATGAATGCCCCAGTTTCAAACATAAAATCCGAGGTCCCCAGCGGCGCCGTGATGGTGATCGGCGGCGGTGTTGCCGGTGTTCAGGCCGCACTCGACCTGTCGGCGCTTGGTTTCAAGGTCTATCTGGTCGAGAAAAGCGGCGCCATCGGCGGGGTCATGGCCCGGCTTGATAAGACCTTTCCCACCAACGATTGCTCGCTGTGTATCCTCGCCCCCAAACTGGTTGAAGCGGGCCGCGACGGCAACATCGAGATCCTGACCAAATCCGAGCTGCTGTCTCTGGTCGGCGAGCCGGGCCGTTTCACCGCCCGAGTAAAAAAGCAACCTCGCTACATCGATGAAGAAATCTGCAACGGCTGCGGTCAGTGCACCTTGTACTGTCTCAAGGAAATGGGGGATGATTATAACGAGGATCTGCAAACAACCCATGCCGCCCATATCGATTACGCCCAGGCGGTGCCGGCCACTTACCATATCGACCCCAAGGCCTGCCTGCGCCTCAATCATGAAACCTGCGGCTTATGTGCCGTGGTCTGCGGAAAAAACGCCATCCGCTTCGACGACACCGAAAAAATCCTCGACCTGCAAGTGGGAGCAGTGGTGCTGGCGCCCGGTTTTGGCCGGGTCAAGGAAGAGGTGTTGCGTTCCTACGGCTGGGGAAAATTTGACGATGTCCTGACCGCCTTCGAGCACGAACGGCTGATGTGCGCCTCCGGCCCCACCGGCGGTGAAATTGTCAGGATCAGTGATCAGAAGCACCCGAAAAAAATCGCCTTCCTGCAATGCATCGGCTCCCGGGACGAAACCTGCGGCAACAACTACTGCTCTTCGGTCTGCTGCATGTACGCCATCAAGCAGGCAACCCTCGCCCGCGAGCACGACCCCGAGGCGGAGATCACCCTTTTTTACATGGATGTCCGCACCCACGGCAAGGGCTTTGACGCTGCCCGGGAACGGGCCATCGCCGAGAATAACTTCCAGGTGATCTACGCCAGACCGCCACAGGTTGAGGATGTCTTCGACGGCGGTTTGCTGTTGACCTGGGCTGATGACGCCGGAAAACATCATTATGAAAAATTTGATCTGGTGGTGCTCTCCCAGGGTCTTGAAGCGCCGGAAGACGCCGCGCAGCTGGCCGAGGCCTGCGGCATCGACCTGAACGGATACCAGTTCGCCGCCACCGACGCCTATGCGCCCCTTGCCGCCAGCCGTCCGGGGGTTTACGTGATCGGCGCCTTTCAGGGACCGAAGGACATCCCCGACAGCGTTACCCAGGCGGGCGGCGTGGCCGGGCTTTGTTCCGGTCTTCTGGCGCAAGGCAGGGATTCCGAGACTGTGGCCGCAGTCTTGCCCGTCGAGCGGGATGTCGCGGGTGAAGAGCCGCGCATCGGCGTCTTTGTCTGTCACTGCGGGATCAACATCGGCGGCGTGGTCAATGTGCCGTCGGTGGCGGAATACGCCAAAATCCTGCCGGGGGTGGCCTATGCCACCGACAATCTTTATTCCTGCTCTCAGGACGCCCAGGCCCAGATCGCCTCGATTATCAAGGAGCATAACCTGAACCGGCTGGTGGTCTCGGCCTGCACGCCCAGGACTCATGAACCGCTCTTTCAGGCGACCATGCGCGAAGCGGGGCTGAACCGGGCGCTTTTTGAAATGGCCAATATCCGCGATCAATGTTCCTGGGTCCACATGAACGAGAAGGAGGCGGCCACCGAAAAATCAAAAGACCTGGTGCGCATGGCGGTGGCCAAGGCCAGGTTGCTGGTGCCGCTGAAAGAGCAGGTGCTGCCGGTCACCCCGTCGGCCCTGGTGATCGGGGCCGGGCTGGCCGGGATGACTGCCGCGCTAGCCATTGCTGATCAGGGGTTTGAGTGCACCCTGATCGAAAATGAAAAAACGCCTGGCGGCCGGGCACTGCTGCTCAGCCGCGACCGCCACGGCAACGATCCCCGGGAAAAGATCCGCAACCTGATCGGGCGGATAAAAAAACACCCCAAAATCACCTTGCTTACTCAAACGCAACTGATTGCAATTTCGGGTTACATCGGCAACTTCACCTCCACCGTCGAGGGGCAGAAGGGAAGCACGGTGATCAACCACGGGGTGGTGGTGATCGCCACCGGCGGCAGGCCGTATGTCCCGTATCAATTCGGCTACGGCGAGTCAAACCGGGTGCTGACCCAGATCGATCTGGAAAAGCGACTCGACTCGAAAAATCCGCTGCCGACAAATTGCAACCAGGTCGTCATGATCCAGTGCGTCGGCTCCCGGGGCGACGATCTTGCCTACTGCAGCCGGGTCTGCTGCGGCCAGGCGGTGAAAAACGCCCTGCGTCTTAAGGAGATTTCGCCTGCTACCCAGATCACTATCCTCTACCGGGACATGCGGACCTACGGTTTCATGGAGGATGACTATCGCAGGGCCAGAGAGTTCGGGGTGATCTTCACCCGCTACACCCCGGAGAGGCCGCCGGAAGTGGTTATCGGCAAGGCAAATAACGCCAGGCCGCTGGTGAAGATTTTCGATCCAATCCTGGGCGAGGAGGTTGAACGGCAGGGGGACCTGCTCATCCTCTCCACCGGTATCGTGGCCGAGGAGCCGGAACAGCTTGCCAAACTCCTCAAGGTGCCGGTGACCGGCGACAGGTTTTATCTGGAGGCCCATGTCAAGCTGCGGCCGGTGGATCTGGCGGTGGACGGGGTTTTTGTCTGCGGCCTGGCCCATGCCCCGAAAGCCATCGACGAGACCATTGCCCAGGCCCAGGCCGCTGCGGGACGCGCCTGTCAGCCTTTGGCCCATGGCAGGATCACCCCGGAACCCATTGTTTCCAAGGTTGATCCGGAAAAATGCATCGGCTGCGGGGCCTGCGAGACCTTCTGCCCCTACAAGGCGATCCAGATTTACAAGGAAGACAAACTCAGAAAGGCCAGAACCATCACCGCCTCCTGCAAGGGCTGCGGAGTCTGCGCCGCCCGCTGCCCGACTTTGGCCATCGACATGGGTCGTTTCACCTACGACGGTATCATGGCTCAGGTGCGTGCCTTCAACCCGCAAGGAGAAGAATAATGACGAACGTTTACAACCCCCATATTTTAGGATTTCTCTGCAATTGGTGCTGTTACACCGCCGCCGACTCGGCCGGGGTGGGACGCTACCAGTACCCGCCGAACTTAAGGGTTGTCCGGATCATGTGCACCGGTCGGCTTGACCCATCCTTTCCCCTGGAAGGGCTCGCCAACGGCGCCGACGGCATCTTTGTCGGCGGCTGTCATCCCGGCGAGTGCCATTATCAGGACGGGAACTTCCACGCCCTGGTCTCGGCCTCGCTGGTCCATGAGATGCTGGATCGTCTCGGCATCGCCCGGGAACGTTTCCTGATCGACTGGGCCTCGGCCGCCGAAGGGCCGAATTTCGTCAAGATCATCACCGGTTTTACTGAAAAGATCAGGCAGCTTGGCCCCTTGGGGCAAGTGGAAAAGAAGGAGCGGATGGAAATGCAGCGCCGCTTGGCCGAAGCCGCCGAGGCGGCCCGGGGCCGGAAAATCCGTATCGGCCTGATCAATGCTTCGAAAGAGATGATGCAGGCCCGTGATTTCTCCCGACCGGTTATCGCCGGACTGGTCCAGGAGAAATGTGGCAAGGCGCTGCAGGAGATTTACGGCGATGGGAGTGTTGCGTGATGATTGAGAGCCCTGTCCGTCTCACCCAAACCGTCAAGGGCGCCGGTTGCGCTGCTAAATTGCCGCCCGGCGATCTTGACCGGGCCCTGTGCGGCCTCGATCTGCCGGTGGATGAAAACTTGATCGTCGGTCTGGAACGGGCCGATGATGCGGGGGTCTATAAAATTTCTGATGACCTGGCCCTGGTCCAGACCCTGGATTTTTTCCCGCCCATGGTCGATGACCCGCACGCCTTTGGCAGAATCGCCGCCGCCAACGCCTTGAGCGATGTTTACGCCATGGGCGGCATTCCGAAAACCGCCATGAACATCGTTGCCTTTCCGGCGAGCAAACTGGACCTCTCTGTCCTGCGCCAGGTGATCGAGGGCGGGCTTGCAACCCTGCGGGAGGCCGGGGTGGTTCTGGTCGGCGGTCACACCATTGACGATCCCGAACTCAAATACGGCCTGTCGGTGACCGGTTTTGTTTATCCGGATAAGGTGTTGACCAAGAAAAAGATCAGGTGCGGCGATAAACTGATCCTCACCAAGCCGCTCGGCACCGGCATTGTCTGCACCGCGATCAAGGCCGGTTTTGCAGACAGCCGGGTGGTTGACCGGGTGATCGAAAATATGGCGGCCCTGAACCGGGTTGCGGCGGAAGTGATGTTTGACTTTAACGTCAGCGGTTGCACCGATATCACCGGCTTCGGTCTCCTGGGGCATCTGGCCGAGATGGTGGTGGACTCAGGGTATGGCCTGCGGATCGACTCAACCTCTCTGCCCCATTACCCCGAGGCCCTGGAATGGGCCGCCATGGGGCTGGTGCCGGCCGGAACCTACAACAACAAACAATTCCGGGGGCCATTCGTGACCTTTGCCGACTCGGTGGACCAGGTTGTCCGCGACCTCTGCTTCGACCCGCAGACCTCGGGCGGTCTCCTGATGGCGGTGGCAAGCGAAGAGGCGGAAGAATTGCTCGCCGCCCTTCGGGACCGGAGAGTGGCAGCGGCCTCGATCATCGGCGAGGTGGTTACGGGACCCCGGGACACAATCATAGTCCAATGAAGGAGGAAAAAAGGATGAAACGAGAACTCGACTGCCGGGGCCAGGCCTGCCCGGCGCCGGTCATGCAGGTCAGGGATATTCTTGTCGGGGAGCGGCCCGCATCGATTGCGATCATGGTCGATAACGAGGCGGCCAGGGAAAATGTCAGCCGTTTCCTCGCCCATCAGGGCTATCAGGTGACGGTGGAGGAGGAAAAGGGTGGGTTCAAGGTCATCGGCTTTGAGGGCGGCGAGGGGTGCCGGGTGATGGATGATGAGGAATTGGCCGCTGTTCCGGTCGGCGGCAAAAAGATCCTGGTGATGCTCACCACCGATCGGCTTGGCCACGGCGATGAGGCTTTAGGGGCCGGACTGATGCTTAATTTCCTGAAGACCTTGAAGGAGATGGGGCCTGTTCTCTGGCGGCTGGTCATGGTCAACAGCGGGGTCAAACTCGCGGTGGAAGGGGCCGAGGCCCTGCCGGTTCTGCGGGAATTGGCCGATGCCGGGGTTTCGATCCTGGTCTGCGGCACCTGTCTCAACCATTTCAAACTACTCGACAGGAAACAGGTGGGTGAGACCACCAATATGCTGGATATCGTTACCTCTCTACAGGTGGCGGACAGCGTCATAAACATTTGAGGATGAACCTATGAAATGCGCCCAATGTGGTCAGAAACCGAAAAACCGCTGCAACAAAGAGGGCTTCGACTGTACCGGCGGCCAACTCGATCCGGCCGCTTATGCCTTGCCGGAGAACAAGCCCTTCCACAATATCAGCGAGCAGATGCGCGCCGAACACGGCAACTCGCTAACCCGGCTGGAAGAGATCATCGAATTTGCCAAACGGGCCGGGTACACCCGCCTGGGGGTGGCCTTCTGCATCGGCTTGGCGCGCGAAGCGGAGTTTATCGCCAAAGTTTTCGCCCGCCACTTCAAGGTCGAGTCGGTCTGCTGCAAGATGGGCGGGCTCGACAAGGACGAACACGGGATGAGCAAGATCAAGCCGGAGGCCTTCGAAATCGCCTGCAACCCCATCGGTCAGGCCCAGATGCTGAATCGCGCCAAGACCGATCTGAACATCCAGCTGGGGCTCTGTCTGGGTCACGACATCCTGTTCCAGAAATATTCCGAGGCGCCGGTCACGGTGCTGGCGGTCAAGGACCGGGCCCTGGCCAATAACCCGATGGGCGTCGCCTACGGCAGCTACTGGCAGAGCCGGTTGCTCGGTTGAGCAGAACCTTTTAACAAACCAGGAATAGAGATGAATAGAAAACTTACCATAGCCTTCGCGGCCTGTCTGCTGGCCTTTTTTTATCAATGTTGCGTGGCACAGGCTTTTACCGCTGATGGTTGCGGGGCCGGGAGTTGCAGGGACTGCCACATACTTGGCAAAAATGAAGCAGCGGTTTTGCTTTCAATGCCGGAAGAACAAATTGTCGATCTCAAACTCGCCGAGGTTCCAGGTCTCTGGGAGGTGGATGTCCGGCAGCGGCAACAGGTCATCCCGGTTTTTATCGACTTTTCCAAGCAATATCTGATCAATGGCGCGGTGATCAAAATAGCGGACAAACAGGATATTACCAGGGAGCGTTTTGCCGATTTGAACCGGATTGATGTCTCCCTGATCCCTCTTGATGACGCCCTCATTGTCGGCAAACCGGATGCGCCGATCAAGATCATCGTCTTTGATGATCCGCAATGCCCCTATTGCCTGAAGCTGCATGCCGAAATGAAGCGTGTCGTGGGGCAACGTCCCGACATGGCATTTTTCATCAAGATGTTTCCCTTGAAAAGCCACCCTGAGGCCTACGAACGGGCCAAAGCCATAATCTGCGCCAAATCTCTGGTCATGCTTGAGGAAAGTCTGGCCGGGAAGAATATTGCGCCGCCTGACTGTGAAACCGATCAGGTTGACAAGAACCTGGAGCTGGCCGCCCGGCTGGGGATCAGTTCCACTCCCACCCTGGTCCTGCCGGATGGGCGGGTTATGCCGGGATACAAATCTGCGGAGGAGATAATCCGCTTATTGGAGAAACCCATTAGCAAAGAAAAGAATATCGGCAAATAATTTTTCTGAAACATCAACAAATAAGGAGAGCATCATGATTGAAGTAACTGAATTGGCGGCGGAGAAGCTCTCTGCCTATCTGGCAGAAAACAACATCGAGTCACCGGTCCGGATCACCGTAGCGAATGGCTGTGGCGGCATGTCCCTGGGACTTGCCCTGGATGACCGCAAAGAAAGCGATCATGCCCTGGAAAACGAGACGTTTACCCTTCTTCTTGCCGAGGACCTGGCGGTGGAATGCGGCACGATCACGGTTGATTTCGTGGAAAAAACCTCAGGCTGTGGCTGTGGGGGAGGTGGCGGGTTTTCCATAACAAGTGAAAAACCCCTTCCCGATGCTGCTGGTGGTTGCGGTGGTTCCTGCAGCAGTGGCAGTTGTGGATGTTAATTTGACTCAGGAGGAGAATTCAATGAGTAATGAAAATTTTGAAGTAAAGGCCTACCCCGAGATGTGGGCCGGACTCGACATGGATGTGCCCCGCTTTGACAAGGCGCGGCAGATGCTGGGCGAGGTCTACGGCAAGATGTATCTGACCCAGGCGAACCGACCGGAGAAGATGGCCTATTTCGACACTATGGTCTCCGAGATCTTCGGCGGCCGGATCCAGGAGATGCTGGAGGTCAAGAAAACCGGCAAACCGGTGGTCGGCACCTTTTGCGTCTATATCCCGGAAGAGATTGTGGTGGCGGCGGGCGGGGTCTGTGTCGGACTCTGCGGCGGTTCGGCGGGGTCGATTCCGGATGCCGAAAAAATCCTGCCCCGTAATATCTGCCCGATGGTCAAATCGGCTTACGGTTTCAAGGCCGGCAGGATCTGTCCCTATTTCCAGAGCGTTGATTTTGTTTACGGAGAGACGACCTGTGACGCAAAGAAAAAAACCTGGGAGATTCTTGATCGTCTGGTGCCGACCTATGTCATGGAGATTCCGCAGATGAAAAAGGCGCGGGACCGGGCTCTGTGGATCGAGGAAGTAAAAGACTTCAAGGTGAAAGTGGAGGAGGTCTGCAAGACTGAAATCTCTGCAGAGGATTTGGCAGGAGCAATCAAGGTGATCAATAACAAGCGCAAGGCGCTGCAGCGGTTGACCGCCTTGCGCTCTGCAAGCCCGGCCCCGATCAGCGGTAAGGATGGTCTTTTGATCGAACAGATTGCCTTTTACGATGAGCCGGTCCGTTTTGCCGAGAAGGTCAACGCCCTTTGCGATGAATTGGAGCAGCGGGTGGTGGCCGGCGTGGGGGTGATTGGTACCGAAGCGCCGCGGATTATGGTTTCCGGCACCCCGATGGCCTTGCCCAACTGGAAGGTCCATAACCTGTTGGAAACCGCCGGGGCGGTGGTGGTCAATGAGGAGTCCTGTATCGGCACCCGTTATTTCAAGGACCTGATTGATGAGGAGCAGACCGAAATTGATCGTCAACTTGAGGTTCTCACTGACCGCTATATGCAGATCGACTGTTCCTGCTTTACCCCCAACGATGAACGGGTTGATCAGGTGCTGAAAGAATATCGCAGTTCAAAGGCCCAGGGCATTCTCCACTATTCCCTGCAGTTCTGCCACACCTACAATATCGAGGAGATCAAGATCCGCGAGATGTGCGAGAAGGAAGGTATTCCCTACCTCTCCATCGAGACGGACTATTCCCCCGAGGATGTCGGGCAGCTGCAGACCAGGATCGAGGCCTTCCTCGAACAGATCCGGGGGTAAACGAGCAGGGGCACTGCATCTTCACGCATTCTGGACTGTTCGCATAGCTTCACTATAGCGAACAGTCCAGAATACGCAAATCTACAGCACCCCTGCTCGTTTACCGGCTGGGGTGGGTGGTATGGACGCGGGATAAATATAATTGAGTGCTTGTTAATGAAATTCATCTTTATGACAACTGGATTCCGGCTTTCGCCGGAATGACGGTCATTTTTTACAAAGTCATGCCGGACTTGATCCGGCATCCAGGATATCTCAATCGATAAAGGCAATAACGGTCAATCTGTTGGGTTTCATAGAGAGTCACATGTAATTTTTTCGGTAATTATTATGCAGATAGGTATTGATTTGGGTTCGCGGACCATCAAGGTTGTCGCCTTTCGCGATGGTGAACTTGTTGATCAGCAATTGGTTGAGAGTGGTTTTGACCCGTATGAACAGGCCCTGACGATGATCGGAAGGTATGGCGCGAAAAAGATCGTAGCCACCGGTTACGGGCGGCATCTGGCCAAGGAGCATTTTGCCCATGAGGTGATCACCGAGATCAAGGCCCATGCCATCGGCGCCCGCCATTTTTTCCCGGACTGTCGTACCGTGGTCGATATCGGCGGCCAGGACTCCAAGGTTATTGCCCTGGACCAACAGGGTAAGGTCAGTAATTTCCAGATGAACGACAAGTGCGCCGCCGGCACCGGCCGCTTTCTGGAGATCATGGCCGCCACCCTTGGCTTCCGGCTCGATGAATTCGGGTCGGAAGCCCTGAAGTCTGAAAACGAGGTCGGGATTAACTCTATGTGTACGGTGTTTGCCGAGTCCGAGGTGATTTCCATGAAGAACCGTGGTTTCTCGCCAAAGGATATTGCCATGGGGGTGCATCTGTCGGTGGTTAATCGGATGGTTGGCATGCTCAATCGAATGGGACACGGTGAGACCATCGTATTTTCCGGCGGCGTGGCCCGCAACCCCTGCGTTGTCAAGTTGCTCCGGGAGCGTCTCCCCGAGGCGCGAGTGGTCTCACCCGAGTCCCCGGACCTGGTTGGCGCCATCGGGGCCGCTTTGTACGCCGGTTATTAGCAAGAGGCCAGATATGCCAACCTGGAAGAAGAAAGACGAACAGGGGAATGTGCATTTTCAATTTCTCTGCTCGTCCTGCAACCAGAAGAAGAAAATCCTTCTTGAAGAGGATCACTGGACATTTGTCCGGGCCGACGAACCGGCTTCCTGCAATGATTGTGTGCTGCAATGCGCCTTGACGGCCCGGCAACTCTGGGGCGCTGAGGAGCGGGTCCGATACGAGGTATGTGACCGGTGTTCCGGGTACGAAAAATGTGAATTGAAAGGAAGATATTATTGCTGACAAACGTTGGGATAATTGTGAACCAAAAAAACAAAGGAGAAATATCATCATGAAAAAACTTGTTCTGATCATCTGTACCGTATTTCTGGCCTTTGCGCAGCACTGCATGGCCGCTGATTACCAGTATGTGTCCGCCGAAGTGCTTAAAGGCTGGCTCGAAGCTGAAAGGACAGTGCTCCTGGTTGATATCCAGGAAAAGCAGGATTTCGCTGCCCACCATATCAAGGGGTCGCTGGAGACCAATGCCTACCCGGTGAAGTCGGATGCCGAACGGGAGACCCTGGTTCCTGCACTCAGCCGGGCCAAGGACTATGAAAACGTGGTTGTCGTCTGCCCGCGCGGCAAGGGGGGCGCAAAACGGACCTATGACTATTTGAAGGAGCAAGGGGTGCCGGAGGCAAAGCTCACCATTCTGACCGGCGGCATGGAGAATTGGCCGTATAAGGAATGGGTTGCCACCAGATAATTCGACAGGGACAATGGTGCTGGTGCGCCCGGCGGTCTTCAAAACCGTGCGCCTGGTCTGCAAAACCAGGAGGAGGTT